>CAVDDI010000038.1:0-11761 GCA_963607675.1 bacterium
CGGTGGCCATCGTGGGTCCCACCGGCGCCGGCAAAACCACCATGGTGAAGCTGCTTATGCGCTTCTACGACGTGGATTCCGGTGCCATCCGCATCGGCGGGCACGATGTGCGCGAGTTCGACCGCGACGACCTTCGTTCCATGGTGGGCATGGTGCTGCAGGACACCTGGCTGTTCAAGGGAACCATCCGCGAGAACATCCGCTACGGCAAGCTCGATGCCACCGATGAAGAGGTGGAAGCGGCGGCCAAGGCGGCATTCGCAGACCATTTCATCCGCACGCTTCCTGGCGGCTACGACATGGAGATCAACGAGGATGCCAGCAACATAAGCCAAGGCCAGCGTCAGCTGCTCACCATAGCGCGCGCCATCTTGGCTGATCGGCGCATGCTCGTCCTTGATGAGGCTACGAGTTCGGTGGACACGCGCACGGAAGAGCTTATCCAGCGCGCAATGGACCGGCTGATGGAGGGGCGCACCTCGTTCGTCATCGCCCATAGGCTCTCCACCATCCGCAACGCCGACCTCATCCTGGTGGTGCAGCAGGGCAACATCGTGGAGCAGGGAACGCACGCCGAGCTTCTTGCCAAGGGCGGTGCCTACGCCGACCTGTACAACTCGCAGTTCGAAGGATAGGCGTCTTTCTCTGTCATCGTGAATAGCCTATACTGACACCAAGCACCAAGCGCTTGGTAGGAGGATTGTATGTCCGGGGCAGTTGCATTCGCCGAAGGTGAGACACAGGTTGTCAAGATCTCAAGCAAAAGGCAGATAACCATTCCCTCTAAATGCTTTGAGCAGGCAGGCTTTGGGGATTATGCCCTTTGCACATGGAACGAAAAGGGCTTGGTTCTAGAGCCTTTGGCTGTAGATGATGAAGATGCCACCGTTGAGATATTGCGGTACTTGATCTCTCATGGTGCTGAAGGGGAAGAGCTGATAGCTAGATACCAAGAGATAAAGAGGAAGGTAACCTCGGTGAAAACGAGGATCCAGAAAGCGGAAGAGGACATTGCCGATGGCGCTGTCGATGACTGGGGGTCGATGATGAAGCGCGTTCGTGAAGAAAATGACCTATAGCCTTGTTGCAACTCAATCGTTCGAGGACGATCTGCGTAGGGTTCTTTCTTTTTATTCGGAAATGCCTAATGCCGCAAAGAAGCTGCTTGCTGAATTGGAGAAGTCATGCGCTGTCTTGCTTGATATGCCGGAGCTGAACGCTCCTATGCGATTCGTTTCTTGTGGCTCGTTTGAGTATCGACGCCATTTGGTCGAGCAATACATGCTTGTGTACAGGATCGATGGGAGCAAGGTTTATCTGCTTAGGCTGTTTCATCAGTCGCAGGATTACGAACGGCTTCTAATCGGGTAGTCGAGTCGCTGAATCCGGCCTCATCAATCGTTTGTCGGCATTTCTGCGCTCTACATCTGGAAATTAATTGATCGAAGAATCGTGCGCCTATGCAAAGCCGGCCAGCGGGTTTGCTTCCGCTGGCCGGCTGTTTGCGTAATCGAGGGTAGCTTGCGCTACTTCGCCTTGCCCTGGTTGGCAACGGCGTTGATCTTCGCATTGATGGTAGCCTCGTCGCCGACGTATTTCTTGTCCAATACGTTGAAGTCCTTGTCGAAGGTGTACACCAGCGGCACGCCCGTGGGGATGTTCACGCCCACGATCTCGTCGTCGGAGAGCTTGTCGAACTGCTTCACCAGCGCGCGCAGGGAATTGCCGTGCGCAACGATGAGCACGCGCTTGCCGGCGCGCATCTGAGGCTCGATTTCCTCGGTGAAGTACGGCCATGCGCGGGCGATGGTGTCCTTCAGGCATTCTGCCAAGGGCATCTCATCGGCAGGGGCGTTGCGGTAGGGGGCCAGAAGGCGCGGGTTGCGCTCGTCGTCTTCCTCCAGCGCGGGCGGACGCACGTCGAAGCTGCGGCGCCAGACTTTCACCTGGTCTTCGCCGTACTTGGCGGCGGTTTCCGCCTTGTTCAGGCCCTGCAGGGCGCCGTAATGACGCTCGTTCAAACGCCAGGTCTTGTTCACGGGCAGCCATTCGCGGTCCATTGCACCCAGGATGTGGTTCAGGGTGTGGATGGCACGCTTCAGGTACGAGGTGTAGCACACGTCGAAATCGAAGCCCGCCTCGGCCAAGGCGCGGCCGCCCTCGGTTGCTTCCTTGCGGCCGGTATCGGAAAGGTCCACATCCATCCAACCGGTGAAGAGGTTCAACTTGTTCCATTCGCTCTCGCCGTGGCGAACGAGAACGAGCTGCATGGTATCGCTCATGGTGCCATCGCTTTCTGCTCGGTGTGTTCGTTGGAAGGCGCCCGTTGTGGCGTTCGCGCGTGAACGTTTGGGCGGGCGCTCAACCATTTAAGTATGACGGTTCGTGCTGCGTGTTTCCATTTCTTGGGGGAGCGTAGCATTTCTTTCGTTAGGCGGTTTCGGCCCGCTTGCGGCGAAATGGCGTATCGCTGTCCATTGCGTTGTACTGCCGCAGGGCGCCGGCTTGGTAGAATCAGGGAAACATGCGCGTAAGGAGCCAGGTATGAGCGAGATCAAATGCCCTCATTGCGGTGAGGTTTTCCAAGTGGACGAACGCGGCTTCGCCGACATTCTGCGGCAGGTTCGCACGGCGGAATTCAACAAGGAATTGGCCGAGCGCGAAGAGCTTCTGAAAACCCAGGCGAAGACCGCTATCGAGCTTGCGGTAAGCAAGGCCCAGCAGGCGGCGAAGGGCGAAACGTCCCAGCGCGATGCGAAGATAGCCCAGCTGCAGCATCAGGTTGAGCAGCTTATGGCCGAACGCGAATCGGACAGCCGCGTGTCTGCTGCGCAGCATCAAAAAGAGCTTGCCGATGCCACCGCGCAGCGCGATGCCAAGATCGCGGCATTGGAGCAGCAGGTTGCCTCGCAGGAAAGCGCCTTCAAGCAGCAGATAGCGGCCCAGTCGCAGGAGTATTCCCAGAAGCTTTCCGTAGAACGGGCCGATGCCGCCCGCAAGGCAGCCGAGGAATCGGCGGAACTCCAGCAGACCATTGCCTCGCAGAAGCAGCAGCTGGAATCGCAGGAAGCGCAGTTCGCTGCCCAGAAGCAGCTGGCGGTTTCCGAGGCGCGCGCCGAGGCCGAACGCCAGCGCGATGAGCTTGCCGCTCAAGTGAAGCTGCAGGAAGCCCAAGCTGCTCAGGCCCAGGCCGCCTTGCGCGAGAAGATGGTGAACGAGCTTGCGGCGAAAGACGAGCTTATCAAGTACAAGGACGAGGAAATCGCCCGCGTGAAGGACATGAAGGCCCGCCTTTCCACGAAGATGGTGGGCGAATCGCTGGAGCGCCACTGCGAAACGGAGTTCAACAAGATCCGCGCCACAGCCTTCCCGAACGCGTACTTCGAGAAGGACAACGATGTTGCCGACGGCACCAAGGGCGATTTCGTGTTCCGCGAGTGCGATCCGGAAACGGGCGAGGAGATCGTTTCCATCATGTTCGAGATGAAGAACGAGAACGACGAGACGCGCACGAAGCACAAGAACGAGGATTTCTTCGCCAAGTTGGACTCCGACCGCACGAAGAAGAAGTGCGAGTACGCCGTGCTGTGCACCATGCTTGAACCTGATAACGAGCTGTACAACGAGGGCATCGTCGATGTGGGCTACCGTTTTCCGAAGATGTACGTTATCCGCCCGCAGTTCTTCATCCCCATCATCTCTATCTTGCGAAACGCCGCGTTGGGCGCCCTGAAGTACAAGACCGAGCTTGCCGAGGTGCGCAACCAGAACATCGACATCACCAATTTCGAAGCTTCGATGGAAGACTTCAAAGACAAGTTCGGCCGCAACTACCGCATCGCCAGCGAGAAGTTCCAAACCGCCATCGCCGAGATAGACAAGACCATCGACCACTTGGAGAAAACGAAGAAGGCCCTGCTCGGCAGCGAGAATCAGCTGCGCTTGGCCAACGACAAGGCCCAAGACCTTTCCATCAAGAAGCTCACGCGCAAGAACCCCACCATGAAGGCCCGGTTCGCTGCCCTGAAAGAGGGCGGGGAAGCGGGAGCCGACGAGGAATAAATTACTCTACATTTGGGGAGTTATGGATCTGCTGCCCTAACGGGTTGCAAGCTGCTGCTTTGTCGCATTGCGTGCGCTAGGATAGCCACGTTTCGCGATTACCGGTACTTGAAGGAGGCATGCAGTGGACGGCGAGATGGGGAAAAGGCAGTGGTTGGCTTTGGCCGGCGTGGCCGTTGCCGCCTTCGTGTTCAACTCGTCTGAGTTCATGCCCGTTGGCTTGCTTACCGACATCGGAGCATCCTTCGGCACCGACGAAGCCACCACGGGCATGCTCGTTTCGGTGTACGCCTGGGCGGTGATGATCCTTTCGGTGCCGCTGATGATCGTGGCGACCCGGCTTGATTTCCGCCGCTTGCTCATTGTGGTGTTGGCGGTGTTCTTGCTGGGGCAGGTGCTCACCGCGCTCTCCAGCAGCTATTGGATGCTTATGGCGTCGCGTTTGGTGGTGGCCTGTGCCCATTCGGTGTTCTGGGCCATCGCGGCCTCCATCGCCGTACGCCTGGTTACCTCAGAAAAGCGTTCTTTGGCTCTGAGCCTGGTGGAAACGGGCACGGCCATTGCCGGCATCATCGGCTTGCCTCTGGGGCGCGCCATCGGCTTGGCTGTTGGCTGGCGCATGACGTTCGCCATCGTGGCCGTGCTGAGCGCACTGCTTTTGGTGTACCTCATCATCACCATGCCTTGGGTTCCCGGTGCCGAGCCGTTCAATGTGGCGCAGCTGCCGGGGCTGTTCCAGAACAAGGGGCTGGTTGCCCTGTTCATCCTAACGGCGCTCTACGCATGGGGTTATTACACGGGTTACAGCTATATCGAGCCCTTCTTGCTGCAAGTGGGCGGCATAGAGAGCGGCATGGTCACCATTGTGCTCTCCGTGTTCGGCGTTGCCAGCATCGTGGGCAGCTTGGCTTGCTCGAAGCTGTACCCGCGCTTCCGCTTCCCGTTCTTCCGCATCATCACCATAGGCGTTCCCGTGGCATTGCTGTTCATGCACACTGCGGTCGGCTTGGGCGTTGGAGCCGTGTTCGCCGATGTGGTGCTGTGGGGCATCTGCGCGGCTGCGGTGAGCGTGGTGTACCAGGCCGAGATCATCAACGTTTCCAGCGATGAAGAGGAAACCGTTGCCATGGCCTTCTTCTCGGGCATCTTCAATTTCGGCATCGGTTTCGGCGCGTTCTTGGGCGGGCAAGTGGTGAACGCCGCGGGCATTGCCAACGTGTTCTACGCCGGTGGCATCTTGGGCGTGGTGTCCATAGTGTTCTGCCTGCTGGTTGCCGTGCGCTGGCTGAAAAGGTTCCCGGTTAAGCAATAGCTGTAGGACGGTCTTGCCGGTCCCGCAGCTTGTAGCTGCCCCGTCGATGGCAAGCATGCGGTGGCCTGCGGCTGTTCCATTGTGAGCGCAGGATATGCTTGGGCGGTTTGTGTTTGCGCGACGTCGCAGGTGCCAGCCGCCCTTGCCGTAGTCTGCCCCCTGTCCCATTGGTGGGGCCTTTCGGCTGCTTGGCAACCCGCGGCGCAGCCCCTTTGGCCGCTTTTCTGGTGGGTTGGGATTCCGGCAGCGTATCATGGTGTCCAAAGAACCTCCCAGTTAAGGAGTTGCCATGTCGGCGGAAACCCAAAAGCTCAAGCTTCTGTATTTGGCTCAGATCCTGGAAACGGAAACGGACGACGACCATGGCCTAACATGTCCGCAGCTCATAGAGCGGCTTGCGGAACGGGGGGTCAAGGTAGAGCGCAAGACCCTGTACAACGATTTGGACTGCCTGCGCTTGTTCGGCTACGACATCCAGAAGTACCACCGGGCGCCCGATGAGTACGGCCTGGCTTCCCGCGAGTTCCAGGAAGGGGAGCTGTTGCTTTTGGCCGATGCGGTGCAAAGCTCCCGTTTCCTTACTGAGCGCAAGTCGTCTTCCCTGGTGAAGGCGGTGTCGAAGCTAGGCAGCAAGTACATGGCGGAAAACCTGAAGAAGCATCTGCACGTTGAGGGGCGCATCAAGTCGGCCAACGAATCGGTGTACTACAACGTGGATGCCATCCAGCGGGCCTTCACTGCCAAGCGGCAGGTGCAGTTCCGCTACCAGACCTACGACGAAAGCAAGAAACGCGTGCTGCGCCGCGGAGGCGAGCTCTATACGCGCACGCCGGTGCAGCTAATCTACCTGGATGATTGCTATTACCTGGTTGCATGGAGCGACAAGCACCAAGGCCTGGCTAATTTCCGCGTGGACCGCATGGTCGATATCGAGGTTTCCGATGTTCCCGTCGCCAAGAACGAGACGATTGCCGCCTTCGATGTGGGCGAGTACCTGCAAAGCTCGTTCGATATGTACCGCGGCACTGAAGTTAAGGCCGTTTTGCGAGTGCGGAAGGATTCCATCAACCCGATAATCGACCGTTTCGGAAAGAACGTCGATTTGGCCCCCTATAGCGAAGACGAGGTGCGGGTGCGCGCAACGGTGATGGCTTCCCCGACGCTCTTCGGCTGGCTTGCCACTTTGGGCTCGAGCGTGATAATCGAGCAGCCCAGCTCGTTGCGGAAGTCGTATTTGACGTACCTCCAGCGAATCACGGAATCGTATGCGGGGGAGTAGGCTTTAACAGCGGTGTCCATCAGGCGGCCTCCTTCCCGCATTGGCTGACGAATTCGTCTACGCGCTTCGACATGAGCGCAGCGAGCTTGGAAAGGCATTCCAGCTTGTTCGCATACTCGATGCCCGAGATGCCCTCTACTTCGCTGCCGTTCTTCTCTTGCTCGCGAATGTCCCATTCAAGGAAATGCAGGTCGTCGAAAAGGAAATCCTTCGCGCTGATAAGGATGTCGAAATCTTTTCCCTGCATTTTGCCCGCGTATTCCTCTGGATCGATGATGCCCATGACCGGCCTCCCTTCTGTGCTTGTTGTGCTTGCTTAGTAGTCGCGCTTGTCGGAGATGTAGATGCCGATGCGAACCTGCTTCCAGGGCTCGGCTTCCTTGTTCACCTGCAGAACGCGGCATTCGAACACATCGCTGTGCCCGAAGAAGGGCAGCAGGGAAAGCAGCTGGTTGTCTGTGCGGGGGATGTAGCCGATCATGACGTCTTTGAAGTAGATGGCTACGGCTTCGGGGTCGTAGGGGTTGTCGCGCTCGGGCACCAGGGCAAGGCGGGTGCCCGCCTTCAGCTCTTCCAACACCAGCGCCCCATCGTGGTGCTGGAACCCTGCGATGAAGAATGTGGCAACGTGACGGCTTGGCGTGTACATGGCGAACCTCCTTGTTGTTGGTCAACTGATGGTTCGCATACTACGCGGCTGAAAGCCGCTAGGTGGGCAGCGGAATGGACAGCTAGGATTTCATCAGGTCGCGGGCAACGGCAGAGCCTATGGCAAGCCCCATCGCTGCGGGGACGAAGGCATTGCTGCCGGGAACGCTGCGGCGCTGCAAGCAGGTTCGCTCGCTTTCCGGAGGGCAGACGCAACCGGCTGCGCAGTCTGCCTTGCCGTCCTCGGCAAGCTTTACGGTGGGCTCGGGCGAATAGGCCACCTTCAGCCCTTCGATGCCGCGCTTGCGCAGCTCCTTGCGGATAATGCGCGCCAGACGGCAGATGGAGGTCTCCGAGATGTCGACGATGCGGATGGCGGTTGGGTCGAGCTTGTTTCCCGCGCCCATGGCGCTGATGATGGGCGTGCCCGCTTCCTTTGCCTTGGTAACCAGGTTGAGCTTCGCGGTAACCGTGTCAACGCAATCCACCACGTAGTCGTACTGCGAGAAATCGAACCGGTCTGCGTTGTCGGGAAGGTAGAAGCACTTGTGCTTGACGATGCGGCAATCGGGGTTGATGTCCAGCAGCCGTTGTTCCATGGCATCTACCTTGTCTTCGCCGATGGTCTTCCAAGTGGCGATCACTTGGCGGTTGATGTTGGTGAGACACACCTTGTCGTCGTCGACGATGTCGATGGCCCCCAACCCGCTGCGTACCAGCGATTCGCACACGTAGCCGCCCACGCCGCCGCATCCGAACACGATGACGTGCGCGTTGGCGAGCGCATCAACGCCTTCGTTGCCGAATACCAATCGGGTGCGGGAGAACTGATCGAGCACGGGGAACCTTCCTTATTGCCGCCAGTGGGCGGCACGGCGAATAGACGGTGCCATTGTACGGCAAGGTTTCCAGTGCCCGGCTGGGAATGGGCGGGTACCGCGGGATATCTGCGAGTGGGCAAATATCCTTGCATCGAATGCGCTGCCTCAGATTGCGCGCTAGGGAACAGGGGTGCCGTAAAACAGCAGGACCCCGCCTTCAATTTGGCAGGGTCCCGATTCTGGCTGTTCCGATTGTTGCCGTCGGCGCTTACCGTGCAGGCGGCATGCCCCAGGCGAAGTGGTCGGAGTGCAGCAGCTGCTCTGCCTTTTCGCTGTTGGGGGCGCCCAGGAACTTCTCGTAGCATTCCGCCACCGAGGGGTTCTCGTGGCTGAAGCGCACCTTCGAGTTGGTGTCGATATCGCGCAGCACCAGCTCGCGCTCGTAGGCGCATTCGCGACCTTCATGGATGGGCTGGCCGCCGCCGCCAACGCAACCGCCGGGGCATGCCATCACTTCCACGAAGTCGTACTGCACGCGGCCTTCCTCGATGGCTGTGCACAGCTGATGGGCGTTTTCCAGGCCGCTGGCAATGCCGATATGCAGCTCGCTGCCGGCAAGGTCGAACGACACTTCGCGCCAGCCCTCGCGGCCTCGTACGGCGCTGAAGGCATCGGGGTCGGGGTTCTTGCCCGTTACCAGGAAGTAGGCGCTGCGCAGCGCGGCTTCCATAACGCCGCCGGTGGCACCGAAGATGTGGCCGGCGCCCGTGGCATCGCCCAGGGGCATGTCGAACTCCTCTTCGGCAAGGCCCTTCACGTTCACCATGCTGGTTGCCAGCATACGGCTAAGCTCGCGCGTGGTAAGCACCACGTCTACGTCGGGGCCGGTACCGGTGGTGTCCATATCGTCGTAGGCGCATTCGGCCTTCTTCGCCACGCAGGGCATAATGGACACCACGGCGATCTTGCCTGGGTCGACCCCAAGCAGCTCTGCCCAATAGTTCTTGGCGATGGCGCCGAATATCTGCTGGGGAGACTTCGTGGTGGAAAGGTTGCCCACCAGCTTCGGGTGGCGCGCTTTCAGGAAGCGCACCCATCCGGGGCAGCACGAGGTGAACATGGGCTCGCCGGGGTGCTCTTTTAGGTGATGCAGCAGCTCGGTGCCTTCTTCCATGATGGTCATGTCGGCGGCGAAGTCGGTGTCGAACACGTAGTCGAAGCCCAGCGAGCGCACGGCGGCAACCATGCGGCCCACCGTTGCCTCTTCGCGGGAAAGGCCCAGCGATTCCGCCCAGGCGGTGCGGATGGAGGGGGCGATCTGCGCGATGACGATGCGCTCCGGGTCGGCGATAAGGCTGGAAACCGTGCGCGTGTCGTCGCGTGCGGAAAGCGCGCCGCAGGGGCAGTGCGTGACGCACTGGCCGCACAGCGCGCAGGCGGCCTCGGAAACGTCCTTGCAGCCGGCTGCCCCCACATGGACCTTGGCTCCGGTGCGGGTTGCCTCCC
The DNA here is from genome assembly GCA_963607675.1 of bacterium. GTDB lineage: Bacteria > Actinomycetota > Coriobacteriia > Coriobacteriales > Eggerthellaceae > Anaerotardibacter. The sequence continues at coordinate 9,629 of CAVDDI010000038.1, forward strand.
ATACGTTGAGGTTCTGCACCTTCGAGCACACGCTTACGCAGCGCATGCAGCTGATGCACTTGCTGGCATCGCGCACCAAGGGGAAATCGGCGGGGCTTTCGGTGTGGTCGTATTCGACGGGGTAGGGGCTGTCGGTCATGTTCAGCGCCATGGCGTTGTTCTGCAGCAGGCAGTTGCCGTTGCGCACGCAGGAAGTGCAGCGCGTGCGATGGTGCGAAAGGATGAGCGCCATGGTTTCCCGACGTGATGAGATGACGCGCGGGCTGTTGGTGGTAACCACCATGCCCTCGGCAACCTCGTTGTTGCAGGAGGCCACCAGCTTGTCTACCCCCTCGACCTCCACCACGCAGATGCGGCACGAGCCTATCTCGTTGAGGTCTTTCAGATAGCACAGCGTGGGAACCTTCGAGCCGGCCATGTAAGCAGCATTGAGGATGCTGGTGTGCTCGGGGACGGTGATGGTCTTGCCGTCGATGCTAAGGGTTACCATGCGCGGGTCCTTCCTCTTCTGGGCGCACTGCCGCCGAAACGACTGCAACGTGGGCTGCGGCGGGCTCATGCCGCTTTCCCTTAGGGGAGTGCCCGGTAGGTGCAGTCGGACTCAGCTGCTCTGTCCGTGCGCATACGCATAGACCAGTATATCAACGGGCGGGTTGAACGGCTCCCGAAACCCGATCAGCGGCGGTGCTCTGCGAGAAAAGCATCCATGCCGGGAAAGGCCCTGATGGAACGTTCGAACACGCCGTTTAGGTATGCCAAGGCAAGGCCGTAGTTGGAAACGGGGACGCCGGCATGCACGCAGGCTTGGATACGGCTGAGCACGGCACGGCGGTTGAAGGTGCATCCGCCGCAGTGGATAACCAGGTCGTAGGCAGAAAGATCCTCGAGAAAATCTACCCCGCGCACGTTGTCTATGCGCAGGCCTTCCCCTATGCGCTTGCGCAGCAGCCGAGGGATCTTCACCGTGCCGATGTCCTCTTCGATGGGATGATGGGTGCACGCCTCGGCTATGAGAACGCGCGATTGCTCGGTAAGGTTGTCGATGGCAAGGGTTCCCAGCGCTTGGGTGGGAAGGTCGCCCTTCAATCGCGCGAAGGCAACAGAGAAGCCGGTAAGGGGAACGCTTTCCGGCACCATCTGGGCAACCTCGCCGAACGCCTGCGAGTCGGTTACTACCAGGGCAGGCGGCTCCTTCAGGGAGGCAAGGGCCCGTGGAAGCTCCTTGTCGGTGACGCAGAGCGCCATGCTGCGCGAGTCGAGCAGGTCGCGGATGGCCTGCACCTGGGGCAGGATGATGCGGCCCTTCGGCGCTTCCTTGTCGATGGGGATTACCAGCACTACCACCGAGCCGGGCGCCACGAGGTCGCCCACGATCTTCGGATCTTCGATGAACTCTGCGGGAGCGTTTTCCAGCAGCGCCTGGCGAAGGTCGAGAACGCCTTTGCGCGTGGTTGCCTGCATGCAGACGGCGGGGATGCTGCGCAGCGGCTCGGGAATGGCGCTGCGGCAGGCGTCGAGCGCGTTGGCGCCGGGGCGTGGGCTCGTGGGATCTTCTGCGCTGTGCGCTGCCGCTGGATTTTGATCGGTGAGCAGGTCTACCTTGTTGAACACGATGATGAAGGGGATATCGCGTGCCCTCAGCTGGGCTACGATGCCGTCTTCGTATTCGCCCCAAACGCCGGCCTGCGTTACCACCACGCCCAAGTCGCAGCGGTCGAACACCTTTGCGGTGCGCTGGGCGCGCAGTTGCCCCACCACTTCCTGGTCGTCGTCGATGCCGGCGGTGTCTATCAGCAGCACGGGGCCCAAGGGCAGAAGCTCCATGGGCTTGTCCACCGGGTCGGTGGTGGTGCCGGCAACATCGGACACGATGCTCACCTGCTGGTTGGTAAGGGCGTTCAGCACGCTGGACTTCCCTACGTTGCGCCTGCCGAACAGGCCTATGCCCAGGCGCATTCCCTTCGGCGTGCGCATAAGGGAAGGGCCGCTTTCCTGCATGCGAGCGGTGCTCGGGGCTTGCGCTGCGGCGTTGATGTTGGGTTCGTTGCCGGTCATAGGGTGCGCCTTCCTTAGGGTTCCTGGGCTACGATGCCGTCTTCGTATTCGCCCCAAACGCCGGCCTGCGTTACCACC
>CAVDDI010000039.1:0-11410 GCA_963607675.1 bacterium
AAGTACCCGCAGGCGCCGATGATGGCGCGCACGCCCCGTGCTTCCAGCTTGCGCGCAGCTTCCACCACCATCTGCTTGATGGCAGGGTCGCCCGCGAACAGCTGCTCTATCTGGAAGTCCACTTCCTCGTAGAGCACTGGGAAGCCGAACGTGCTGGCGTTGGCAACGTTGCCGGGGAGCTTCGGGTAGTCCAGCTTCACCACGATGATGCCCAGCACCTGCCCCGAAAAGGAACGGGGCGGAAGCCCGTGGGTGCCACGGACCTCCGCTTCCGTCTCAAGCGCGCCGTATGCGCCCTTCCAGTTGCCCATCTACTCGCCCTCTGCGGGGGCGTAGTCGCCTTCGCGCAGGTAGGCCTGCATCTGCTCCTTGGTCATATGCCCGATGCCCAGCTCTTCCAGGGTAAGGCCGCTCTCGAAGAAGTTGGTCTTGTTCATCACGCCGCCGAGCACGATCATCGAATCGATGATGGGCGTGGGCACGCCGAACTTCTTGCCCAGCTCGTGGTACACATGGCAGCCCACGGGAACATCCTCGGTGACGTAGCGGTTCTTGATGGAGAACGGGCCGGTTGCGAAGCCCACTTCCCACTGCTCTTCAAACGGCACGTTGCAGCCTTCGCCCATGTACTCTTCGCCCAGAACGCTGGTGCGCTGGTAGAACACTTCCTTCTTGAAGGGCTGGATGCCCACGCCCATGGCCTGGGCCAGGGCGATCTCCTCGTTGTAGAACTGATACTGCACCTCGGAGATGGAGGGGCAGAAGGAATGCGAGTAGATGGAGTAGTCGTGGATGTTTTTGTCCAACACCGTGCCGAAGTTCTCCATCGTGGAAACGCCCAGTACGGTACCAGGAACATGGATAACCGGGTTCACGTTGGAAAAGCCGATGTCCATGACGGTGTCGCCGCAAACAGCGCCGTCGCCTTCGGTGATGGCATCGAAGCAGCCCAGCGCCTTGGAGCTCTCAACGAAATCCTCGGTGTCCTTCGCGGGCAGGGCGGCACCGCGCAGCGTGATGGCACGGTACACCAACGAGCAGGTGGGCTTGGCAACGCCGCCCTCGGTGTCGACGCGGGTGCCGTACGGCGCGGAAGACCAACCGCCGATGACGACGTCCTTCGTGCAGCCCATCTCACGCATCATCTTGCGCAGCTTAAGGCTGCCGTAGTTGTCGGGGATGATGTGGACGATCTGGCCGTCTTCCAACACGGGGATAAGCTCGCGGAAGAACACCTCATGCGCGATGGAGGGAATGCCCACGATGATGAGCTTGGCACCCTTCACCGCTTCTGCCACAGAGTTGGTGGCCATGGCGAACTCGCCCTTGCCCATGCGGCGGAAGCCGTACTTGGTCTGCGTTCCCGGGGCCTTGTCCTGCAAGGTGATACCCGTGCGCAGAACCGTGCCCAGCGCACCCTCGAAGAACGGATCGAGGTCGCAGATGCGAACCTCCTGCCCGGCAAGCGCGCAATCGGCGCCACACGTCTTGCCGACGGCGCCGCCGCCGAGCACCGCGATGGGAGCCTTGCGCAATTCCTCTACGTTAACCAACTCAACAACCTCCTACTATCAAAGTGCCGGCACGAATCGGGCTTCGATTGCCCATAACCGACATGGTTCAATACGCAAGAAAACGCCTGGGGCCGCCCCGCGAGGCGCGCACCCAGGCGCTCTTCGAATACGCAACAAGGATACCACGCGCACCCGCAACCCCGACTCGCCCAGCGAATGCCCGGAGCTTCCCGCTATCGGATTCTTATATAGCTGGCTATCTACTTGAAAGATACCGTAGATCACCTGCGCTGAAAGCACTACTCAACCTGTCCGCGCCGCAGGCAGGGGCACCGCCCCTCGGGGATTCCCGCTACCCTGCTCGCTTCGCGAACCGTTCAGGAACTGCTTTCAGGGAACCCCCTCGCGGCGATGCCCTAGCCCACGCCGCTGCTCAACCCTCGTGGATGCAGCGCCGGGCGGGGCCTGCGCGACGAGGAGCCTTATTTGTCGTTTGTTAAGTGAAAACTAGCTAAAAATGGGAATACCATTCCCATAATTGACTAATTGGCAGATGCCCTGCGATAATGGCGTTATCGGGTTCAAGGAGGCCATTCGTGTACATCAAGCGAGAGTTCGAATCCACGGTCGACAAAATGCTGCACCAGGGCAAGGTCGTGCTTGTCACCGGTGCGCGACAGGTCGGGAAAACGACCATGCTAAGGCGGCACCTGGGCGACTCGTTCGCCTACACCACCATGGACGACGCACGAGACCGCACGCTGGCCAAGCAAGACGCGGCTCTATTCTTCGACTCGAAGACGCTTCCGCTCGTCATCGACGAGATACAACGCGCACCCGAGCTGTTCCTTCCGTTGAAGCTGCTCGTCGACCAGTCGGATGAGAAAGGTCGGATCGTCCTCACCGGCTCGCAGACCTACCATCTGATGAAGGGCGTGAGCGAGTCGCTTTCGGGGAGAATCAGGACCCTGCAGATGCCCGGCCTGAGCCTCAGAGAGATCCTCGGCAACCCTTTGGAGCCGCGCACGTACAAGCCATCCTTAATCGACGTGGCGATCCACTCCCCCGAGCCCAACCTCGACATCTGGAGCATCATCCACCGGGGGTCCATGCCAGAGCTGCAGGACCAGGGTATCGACTGGGACTCGTTCTACTCCGATTACGTCTCGACCTACCTCGAGCGCGACGTGCGAGAGCTCGTAAACATCAAGGACGAGACCCGTTTCTACAGCTTCATGGTTGCCTGTGCGGCGAGGACCGGCCAGCTCTTCAACGCCTCCGAGATCGCAAGCGCAGTGGGTACCGACCACAAGACCGCTAAGTCGTGGCTGTCGGTACTACAGGCGTCGAACATCGTGCGCGTCGTGGAACCATTCTGGTCCAACGTCAACAAGCGGCTCACCAAGATGCCCAAGATATTCTTCCTGGACACAGGGCTTGCCTGCCATCTGACGAGATGGACCACGCCCGACCAGCTCAGGAACGGCGCAATGGCGGGCCACATGTTCGAGACCTTCGCGGTATCCGAGATACTCAAAAGCTACATGAACGCCGGCGCGAACCTACGAGACGTCTGGTTCTATCGCGATTCAAAAAAGCGAGAGATAGACCTGGTCATCCAAGATGGGCACGTCCTGCACCCCATTGAGGTGAAGACGGCAGCCACCGTGGACACCGACGCTGTCAAAAACTTCGGGTGCCTGGAGAAACTAAGCGGCTACAAGGTGGGCTTCGGCCATGTGATCTGCCAGACCAGGGAGCCATACCCCGTATCCAGGAACGTGCAGGCAATTCCCGTATGGGCGATTTAAGGTCGAGTGGCGAAGCGCACCCAGCACGAACAAACGAGGGCTTCTGCTACCATTTCCCTCGTCGAAAAACAGGAGGAACGAAATGGAAGCCCCGAACATCCACCGCCCTATGCGAAAGCCCAACCGCCAGGTGAAAACCGCCGAGCAGCTTCATGCGATTGTGGAAGATTGCCATACCGTGCGCTTGGCCTTGGCAGACGAGGAAGGCGCGTTCATCGTTCCTTTGAGCTTCGGCTACGACTGGGCCGACCCGGAAACCGAGGGCAACCCCTCCCCCGAACCACGCCTGGCACTCTGGATCCATTCCGCACCCGAAGGCCGCAAGGTTGATGTGCTGAACCGCCAACCGCGCATCGCCATAGAGATGGATGTGCAGGACGGCGTTATCAGCGGTCCCTACGCCTGCGCCTATTCGTATGCCTACCGCAGCATCATGGGCATGGGCACCGTGCATCGCATCCAAGGAGCCGAAGCTAAGCGCTATGGACTCACGCGCATCATGCAGCACCTGGCGCCCGGTGCCTCCACCGAATTCACCGACCAAGCACTGGCCAAGGCGAACATCTACTGCATCGATGTAGACACCTTCACCGGCAAGCAGCACTAGCGCTGCGCCGGGAAATCAACCCTGGGGTTGCCTCTGGCCGAACATCCCGCGCGTGCAGCTCACGTGTAATCCGGCCACCGGCCCCGAGCCGCATAACGGGGAAACGCACTGCCTAACACAGGCAGGATAGACAGGCTCAGCCGATACCGACCTAGCGCTTCGAGCCCTGCCTGCGGATGCCGCCTTTGCTGCCGGCTGCCTTGTTGGGGCCGCGGCCCTGCGGCTTGAAGGACGCCTTCGCAGGCTTCGCCTTCCCTTGCAGCCCAGCATGATTGCCCTTGCCCCGAGGGTCATGGCCTCGATGCTTGCTTTGGCTGGCCTGCCCTTTCGGCTTGCCCTGCTTACCGGAGCCCTTCGCCCGGCCTTTCCCCTTCGGCTTCCCACCGCTACCATCCGGGCGGACCAGGCATTCCTTGCCGTAACCGATAAGGTCTTCACGACCCGCTTCCTTCAGCGCCTCCATCACCAATCGGCGATTCTTGGGGTTGCGGTATTGGATAAGGGCGCGCTGCATAGCCTTTTCATGCGGGGTGCGGGGGCAGTGCACTTCCTTCATGGTCCGCGGGTCTACACCGGTGAAGTAGATGCAGGTTGCCACCGTGCTGGGCGTGGGATAGAAATCCTGCACCTGTTCGGGGTTAAAGCCCATATCGCGACAGAATTCCGCAAGCTGCACCGCCGCATCAAGCGTGGACCCGGGATGCGAGCTCATAAGGTACGGAACCACGAACTGCTTCAACCCAAGCTGCTTGTTCGCTTCGTCGAACCGACGCACGAATTCCTGATAGGTGTCGTTGCTGGGCTTGCCCATAACCTGCAGCACCTCGTTGCTCACATGCTCGGGAGCAAGGCGAAGCTGCCCGGAAACATGGTACTGCGCCAACTCGCGGATGAACTCATCGGCGTGCTTGTCCAACAGCACGTAATCGAAGCGCAGGCCGCTGCGCACGAACACCTTCTTCACGCCCGGAAGGGCACGCAATTCACGTAGAACCTCTAGGTAATCGCGGTTGTCCACCTGAAGGCTCCTGCACGGCTTCGGCGCCAGGCAGCGCTTTCCCCGGCATGCCCCCTTGTCCAACTGCTTGGGGCAGGCAGGCTTGCGGAAGTTCGCGGTTGGGCCGCCGACATCGTTGATGTAACCCTTGAAGTCGGCGTCTTCGGTAAGCATCTTCGCCTCTTCGACCAGGCTTTCCTTACTGCGACTTTGGATTATGCGCCCCTGATGGAACGCCAGCGAGCAGAACGCGCATTCCCCGATGCAGCCACGGTTGCTGGTTAAGCTGAACTTCACCTCGTTGATGGCAGGGATGCCGCCCGCAGATTCATACATAGGATGATAGGCCCGTTCATACGGCAGGCGGTACACCGCGTCGAATTCGGATGTTGAAAGCGGTGTGCTGGGAGGGTTCTGCACCACATACAGATTGTCTTGCTCGTAAGGCTCCACCAGGCACTTCCCGCTGAACGGATCCAGATAACGGTACTGCGTCCTGAAGCTCTCGGCGTACTTGAGCTTGTTTGCCGCCATGCTCTCGTAGGAAGGCAGCGTCACATAGCCATCGGCCACGCCTTCCAGGTTATGGGAACGGAACGCCGTGCCCTCGATCCAGGTGATCTGGCTGATGGGGATTCCGGCGTTCAGGGCATCGGCTATTGCCACTATGGACTTTTCGCCCATGCCGTAGCTGATCATGTCGGCGCCGCCATCGAGCAACACCGAGCGCTTCAGCTTGTCCGACCAGTAATCGTAGTGGGCCAGCCGGCGCAGCGATGCCTCTACCCCACCCATCACTATGGGAACATCGCGATAGGTGCGCCGTATCAAGTTGCCGTACACCACCGTGGCATGGTCGGGACGCAGGCCCATTTCGCCACCCGGGGAATAGAAATCGCGGCTACGGCGTTTCTTGGCAACCGTGTAGTGGCACACCATGGAATCCATGTTGCCTGCGCTTACCAAGAACGCCAAACGAGGGCGACCGAGAGCATCGATGCTTGCAGGATCATGCCAATCGGGCTGGGCAATCACGCCAACCTTGTAACCATTGGCCTCCAAGAGGCGCGTGATGATGGCCATGCCGAACGAGGAATGGTCCACGTAAGCATCGCCGCACACGTACACGAAATCGCACTGTTCCCAGCCGCGCTCCTCCATTTCCTTGCGTGTTACCGGCAGAAAAGCCACCCTGAACCCCTTCGAAAGCCATTGAACGCATCCATTGCAAGAATAGCAGGCTAGCAAACGAGCTTGGAGTCTTCCGCCTTCTTCACGTACCAGTTAAGGAAGCGCATCAGGGGCTTCCTAAGCAGCAGACCAAGCAACAGGAAGGGCACCACGAACAACAGCAGGCAGCCGATCTCTATCCAGAAATCGCCGTTGTACACACCCATCATGGCAGCGCGCATGGCGTTGATGACGTGCGTAGCCGGCAAGAACGGGCTGAGCGTCTGGAAGAAATCGGGCAGCATCTGCAATGGGTAGCTGCCGCCGCCCGATGTGACTTGGATGATGAGCAGGAACACCGCGATGGCCTTGCCCAAGTTGGCGAAGGAGACCACCAGTGTGTACATGATGAAGGTGAACACCAATCCCGCAAGCCAGAAGCAGATAAGGTACAGCAAGGGCTCGTTCGCCTGGACGTTCAGGAACAGCATGTTGCCCACTGCCAAGACAGTGGTCTGGCAAAGCGACACGAAGGCGAACACGCCGAAACGTCCCAGGAACAGCTGATGCAGCTTGGGGTAGCCCAAGGCAATCTGGGCCTTGCGGGAAACGTTCACCTTGATGGCAACCACCAGCAGGAGGGAGCCAACCCACAGGCCAAGGGTGGTGTAGAGGGGCGCCATCTGCGAACCGAAGTTCTCTGCCGGGAACACCGCGTGCCTGTCCAACTGCACAGGGGCCGAAAGAGCGGAAGCCAGCGCATCGGGATCGGAGTACAGGACGGCACGAAGCTGGTCCATGTTGCCCGTCGAAAGCGCGGTGCGCATGGTTTCGCCCAGCTCGGTGAACTTGGCGGAGGACTTCTCGAGGTCTGCGGCGGTGGTCTCGAGCTTCTCCTTGGCGGTTGCGATGCGGTCGGCCAACGATCCGGCACTCCCCTGCATGTCGCTGCCCATGGAGCTCAAGGTAGAAGCGCTGGAGGCAAGCGAACCGGACATGCTGGAGATCTTCTCCGAAAGATCGTCTAACTGGGGCTTGATGGTGCCGTTGTACTCATCGGAAAGCTCTTTGATGCTGCTCTTCGCCTTGTCTGCCTGTTCTTTGGCCTCCGCATGCTTGGCCTTCGCCTCATCGGTTGAGCTGTTGATGCCCTCGGCGGCAGAACGCATGTTGTCGGCCAGGTCGGCCTGGGCCTTGGCTGCATCGCGCAGCTGGCCAACGAACACATTCAGATTCGCCGCCTGGTCGGGGTCGGTTTCCTCATACAGCTTGGAGAGCTCGTCCACCTTGTCGGCAACGGCATAGAACTGGGAAGAGATGTTGTCCACGTCGCTAGCGCGGTTTTTCAGGTCGTTCGCCGCATCGCCGGCAACGACTGCGGTGGAATCGAACGCCGTGTCGATGGACTCTGAAACGCCATCGTAGCCAGATGCCGCGTTGGAGATAGCCTCCCCCAAAGCGCTGTTGGCGCTCTTCATGGCCTCGGTGATGCTGGAAACGGAATCCTTCGCCTGATCGGCGGATTCCAGTACCTCGGAAGCCGAGCTGCCTGCCTGGCCCAGCAAGTCGGCTGAGCCGGTTACCAGCTGTTGGGTTGCGCTGAGCACCTGGGCATACGAACTGAGCATCTTGGATGCCTGCGACATCTGCGAGCCCAGCGTGTCAACATGGTTTGCCAGAACGCCAAGCTGCCCATTGGCATCGGAGGTGTCAGCGTAGCGCATAAGTGAGCTGGCAACGTTCAGGCCCACTTCGGCAAGCGTCTTGGAAAACGCCTCGTTCACCATGTTCGAGGCCTTGTCGGCGCCCTGGTCGGTGAGCTTCGGCGCCACCACGTTCTTCTTCTCGTTGCTGTAATAGAGCAAGCTGGCATGCTCGACATCGTCGGAGTAGAACGTCATCATGTCCTTGCTGAAGCTCTGCGGGATAACCACCGCGGCGTAGTACTTGCCCGAGCTTGCCCCGTCTATGGCGTCATCTTCACTGGTGAACACCCAGTCCATCTGATCGTTCGCACGCAGCGACGAAACCACCTGCTCACCCATGTTCACCTTCAGCGGAACCAGGTCGCTCTGATAACCCTCGTCGTTGTTCACCACCGCGACCTTCAGGTTGCCGGTGTTCTGGAAAACGTCCCAGCATGCCAGCACGTTGTACCAGCTGAAGATAGAGGGCAGCAGAACCAGGCCCAGCACGATGATGAGGGAGACCATGTTGCCGAAGATGCGCTTCATGTCATCCCTGAAGAGCTGACGGATCATCTTCATCTGCGCACTTGCCTCCTCAGGTCAACGGGCTTGGGAGCCGGTGACTCGGAAACGCCGTCACGGGCCTGGAACAGCATGGAAAGCTCTTCATCGGAAAGGTCGTCAAGGGCAATGTCGTGGGACATGCGGTCGCGGACGAATTCCAGGCCGACGAGGAAGAACACCGTCACCGCGAACCACGCCAGCCAGCAGGTAAGGATCACGGCCTTCTCCAAGCCCAGCACCCCAAGTATGGGCGAAACCACAGCGGGGACCACCAGCGCAAGGATCAAGGCACCGTGCCTGAGCCTTGGGTACAAACGGATGAACCTCTTCGCGCTTTCCGCAAGGCGCTTGCGGTACTCGTCGCGATCTGCCAGAACACGGAACAGCTGGTCCATGCGGTAGCGGCGTGCCGGCAGCTCGGAATCCTCGCCGTTGAAGATGTCGCTGGCCGCTATCTGCTTGCTGAACATGCGGTTCATGTTGGTGAGGTACGGGCGTGCCAAGAAGCCGCCCACGAAGAAGATGAGGAAGAACAACAGGAGCATTGCCATAAAGCCCGCCCATTGCAGCCCATAGAATCCGGCAATCGTCTCACGCAGGGCATTGATGCCGTAGGTGAACGGGAACATGGGGTACACCGTCTGGAAAAACGGCGGGGTCATCTCTATGGGGTACAGGCCCGTTGCGCCTGGGATCTGCACGAATATGAGAATGATGCATATGCCCTTGCCGATATGCTGGAACAGCACCGAAAGGGCGAACTGGATGCACAGATAGGTAAGGGAGGTGAACATGGCCGTGATGAAGAACAGCGCGACGCTGGCCACCTCGACCCCCAGGATCAGGTTGCCGAGACAGCACACGAACGCCTGCATCATCACGAGCGGAGCCAGGAACAGCCACTTGCCCAGGTAGCGTTGGCGAGAGGAAAGGTTCGGGATGCCCTCGTCATCCACTTCCTGACGCAGGATAACCAGCAGCATGAACACGCCGATCCACAGCGTCATGTTCATGAACAGCGGCGCCATGGCCGAACCGTATGCATTCACGGAGTACAGCTCAACGGTTTTAAGCTGCGTGGGGGAAAGCATGAAGTCGGCGATCTTATCGGAATCTATCTGCCCGCCGAACAGCTCCTCCAAGGCGCTGGACGTGCTCAAGGCAAGCACATCGGTCTTAACCGTGTCGATGTCGCCCTGGAAGCCCGCAAGCAAGCCGTCGGTCTGCCCAAGGGCGTCCGCCGTGGTAGACAAGGTGGAGTTCAGCTGGTCGATCGCGATCACCGACTGGTCAATGAGCAGCTTCTGGTTCGACACCGCTGTAGAAAGGCTGGCAAGCGCGTTGGAGAGCTTGGTTATGCCATCGTTCAGCACGGGAAGCGTCTGGGAATTGAACGTGCTTCGATAGTCCTTCGACACCTCCAGCGTGTTCTGGAGCGCACTGTTCATCTTGTCCGCTGCGGAATCGATGTCATCGGAGGCAGCGCTCAAATGCCCATAGGTGGTATTCAGATCCGTCACCGACTGCTCAAGCGAGGAATTCTGCCTTTCCAAGGCGGTTATGGCCTCTTCAATGGCCTTCTTCGTGTTGTCGTCGAGACCCGGCGTCTCTTCCAGGGTCTTCAACGTCTGGATCATCATGTTGTTCGCGGAGATGATGGTATCGCTGGTCTGGGACACCACCGCAACTGCGCCCTCGGCAGCCTGCACCTGGGAATTCACCTTGCTGATGGCAGAATTGGCGTTGTTGCAGGCCGTGCGGGCAAGGTCGTTCGACTCGTCCAGAACGGAATCCATGCGGGAAACCAGCGGGCCCACCGCGTTTTGGGTGGAAGTGAGCAGGTTCGAGGCCTCTGCAAGCTGGTCGCTCAAGCTCTGTATGCCGTCCTTGGCGCTTTGCAGCTTCTCCTTCGCATCGGCAGTCTTGGAGGAAAGGTCTTCGGAAGCGCTCTTCAGGCTGGCCACGGAATCGCGCGCCTCCTGAAGCGACGAGTTAGCCTTGTCAAGCTGGGAAGCAACGCTGGTCTGGCCGGCATCGATGCTTTCCTTGGCTTCGGAGATGCTGCTGTTCAGCGTGCTGGCAACCACACCGCTTACGGTGGAAACGAACGTGGAGTTGATGGTTTCGTCGAGCGTGTTCGCGCCCGTATCGGTAACCTTGGTGGAAACACCGCCCGCCTTCTCATTCACGTAGTACTCAAGCTGCGGCTGCACGAAATCGCCGGTAAGCAACGTGCTCACGTCGTAGCTGAAGTCGGAGGGCATGATGAAGGCGGCATACGCCTTCCCCGAGTTGACTTCCTCCATGGCGGTTTCGCGATCGGTGAACGTCCAACCCAATTGGGTGTCGTCCTGCAGCTGGTCCACCACCTGCTGGCCCATGTTCAGCTCGCCGACCGAATCCAGGGAAGCGCCTTCGTCTTCATTCACCACGCATACGCGGATGTTGCCGGTGTTGCCGTACGGATCCCAAAAGCCCACGACGTTGAACCAGGTGTACAGCGAGGGAAGCACCACCAGCACGAATACCACGACCAGCGCGGCGGGTGCCTTCAGCAAACGCAAGTAATCTCGTTTAAGCACGCGAAACGCGTTTCCCACGCCGGCAAGCACCTCCTGTGCATCAAAGCAGTTGCAACATGTCCCACTTGGCCGCTTCAGCCAGTGCGATTCCTCGGTATTGTATCCCGCAAGGGCAAAGCAGCTCGCCGACCACCATCTCTATACAGAAATTCCCCATCTGTAGAAGAATTTGAACAATCAGGCAAGATTGTTCATCGAAGCGGCAAGGCATAGCCGTGCGGGACCCGGCCCGGGGCAGGCTGCAACGGCTTTGCGGGGGCAGCCATGGCCGAACCTCTCCGGCCTAATCCTATTCGGCCACCTCTTCCATAAGCAGCCTGCGGAACAGCTCGAACGCCTGCCACGGCTCGGCATTCACCGGAACGCCAAGCCCGATGCAGTAGCTTGCCTGGGCAGAAAGGGGGATGCGCACCAGATCGCCGGAAAGGTACGGGGTAACGTCGAGCATGTCGGTGAAGCAGAACACCGCACCTATCC
>CAVDDI010000040.1:0-11382 GCA_963607675.1 bacterium
CGTAGGGGAGGGGTCGCCATGGTATTGCAGCACAGGGCATCCGAATTCATCGATTACGCTTCCGGCTTCGTAGGCTCTTCAGCCGGCGAGCTGGATTCCTGTTTAAGCGAATCGCTTGAGACCATCGAAGAATACCTGGAAGGCCGCACTCCGGTGCTCGGCTTGGTGCTGGGTATGGGCTTGGGCTCTGTTGCCGATGCCCTGGAAAACCCGGTTCGCATCCCGTTTTCCGACATTCCCCACATGAAACGCTGCTCGGTTGTGGGACATGCGGGGCAGTTCGTATGCGGCACCTTGGATGGAGTGTGCGTGTTCGCCATGCAGGGGCGCCTTCACGGATACGAAGGGTATTCTGCGCCCGAGGTCGCCTATCCGGTATGGCTTATGGGCCGCTTAGGTGTGAAAACGTTGGTAACCACTTATTCGGTTCGTCCTTTGACGCAGGAGCTTTCCGTGGGCGACCTGTGCCTTACCTCAGACCACATAAACCTCACCGGCCGCAACCCTTTGGTGGGTCACGACCCCAACCGTTTCGCGCGGCGCTTCGTTTCGCTGGACGAAGCATACAGCCCGCGTTTGATCCGTGTTGCGCAGGACGTTGCAGCCCGGGAGGGCATTTCCCTGAAAGAGGGGATCTACCTGGCAGTTCCCGGCCCTAGCTTGGAAACCCCAGCCGAAATGCGCGCCTTTTCCCTGATGGGCGCCAGCACGGTGGGGGTAAGCTCCATCGAAGAGGTGATAGCTGCCCGCCACGTGGGCATAGAGGTGCTTGGCATCTCGTTGGTATCCGGCGCGGCGGGCTCGTTCGCCACTGCCGAAGAGGTTTCCGCAGTGGGCGAATCCCGCTACCTGGACTTATTGAATCTGCTTAAGAACATCGCAATCCATTGTTTGCAGTAATCAAACGCGATCTAAAAGAATTGAAAGAAAGCATTGCCTACCCGTTGAACACGTGTTTTAATGGGTCTTGTTCGAATGGAACACGTTCATGTTCTCGGGTTCCTCTTCTTGGGGGAGTTCAGAGGGGCTTCAGGGCTTGAAGGTGATCTATATGCGAGCGAGTTCCGCAAATCAGCGGGAGGGGTAATTCGCTAAGAGCACAAACTCGGCGGGAAATCAGCCCGTTGCAGTTTTCAGGGGATGGAAGCTGCAACGGGCTCTTTTCGTTTAGTGCGCCTTCTTTTTTGCTACTATTGAAAAATTGCATACGGGGCATCGGTTGTTGCCGATACCGATCAACAACAAGCCAATGGCGAAGGTGAAACATGCCTATAGGTAACCATAGAGGCTCACACGCTCAGGGCCGCCATGCAGCAGGCCAGGGAGTGCAGCCAGCTTCGTACCGAAGCGCCAGTTCGCTTCGCGGCGCTTCGGGGCAACCCGCTTGGGGCCAGCAATCGCAACGGGGTTCCAATGCCCAAGCTCATCCAGGGCACCCCGAGAACCAGGTGCCTTCCCCTGCATCAAGCGGAGCCGGTGGCTATGTTCCTGGCAGTTACCATGTGCCTTCCGCCTCGGGCTTCCGCGGTGCTTCCCATGGAGGCACTGCTCCTTCGGCGAGTGCGACCATGCAGCCTGCAGCAGTGGGCGGTGCTGGCCAGTACTCCCGCAATTCCTACGGCTCTGCCGCTCGCCAGAACGCATCGGGCTCCGGTAAGGGCGGCGGTCCTTGGCGCGTGGTGTTCATCGTTGCCATCGTGGTTCTGGTTGCCTCGCTCTGCGCCCTTGGTGCCATCGGCTACCAGTACTTCGCCCAGCAGCGCGCTTACAACGACCTGGAGCAGTACGCTGACGTGTCCGACGCGCAAGGGTCCGGCACGCTTTCGCTTAGCAGCCTTTCAGTGGATTGGGATTCCCTGAGGGCAATCAACCCCGATATCGTTGCCTGGATCTATGTCCCCGATACGCCCATCAACTACCCGGTGGTGCAGGGGGCAGACAACGAAGAGTACCTGCACAAGGCCTTCGACGGGTCTACCGGCTGGCTTGCCAGCGCAGGCACCATCTTCTTGGACTCCACCAACAAGTCCGACCTTTCCGATCGCAACAGCGCCCTGTACGGCCACCATATGAACGACGGATCGATGTTCGCCTCGTTGGCGGATTTCGTCGATCAGTCCACGTTCGACAGCCATCGTGACATCTATGTGCTCACGCCCAACGGCAACTATCGCCTTACCACGTTCGCGGTGGTGAAAACCGTTGGCAGCGACGCCATCGTTCAGACGTCGTTTGCCGATGATTCCAGCTATCGCGCTTACATTCAGGACAAGCTGGACCGCAGCTCGGTAACCCAAAGCGGCGAAGTGCTCACGGCGGCAGACGTCAAGCAGTCCATGCTTTTCTCTACCTGCGAGTACACGCAGAATGACGGACGTTCGGTGCTGTTCGCTGCTGTGGTGGAAACCACTGCCGCCAATGACCCGTACCTAACCGGTACGCAGTCGGGTACCACGAACCTTTCTTCCGACACGAACACGGTCATGGACCGCGATTACTAGGAGGCATACACACATGAGCACGTCGGTGTTTCCCGGAGAGCGCCCCGACAGGATGGAAGAGGAGTGCGGTGTATTCGGCATCTACGCTCCTGGCGAAGATGTTGCGCGCATGACCTGCTTCGGCCTTCAGGCGCTGCAGCATCGCGGGCAGGAGTCTGCAGGCATTGCCGTGGGCGACGGTGCCACCATCATGGCATACAAGGACCTGGGCTTGGTTACTCAGGCGTTCAACGAAAGCGCGCTTTCGGCGTTGAAGGGCAACCTGGCCATCGGCCATGTGCGCTATTCCACCAGCGGCAGCGTTGATGCCTGGGAAGCTGCGCAGCCCCACATCTCTGCCATCGACGATGTGCTTATCGCGCTGGCGCATAACGGCACGTTGGTGAACACCAACTACCTGAAGGCGAAGATCATCGATTACGGTGTGCATCTTCGCGCTGGCACCGACTCCGAGGCCGCCGCGAAGATCATCGGCGAGGTAACCAAGGCCACGCATTCGCTGCGCAGCGGTATCCGCAAAGCCATGAAGATGATCGAGGGCGCCTATGCCATGCTGTTGGCCAGCCCCAACTCGCTGTATGCTTTCCGCGATCCGAACGGCATCCGCCCGTTGGTGATCGGCGAGCTGCCGAATGGCCGCGGCTGGGTGGTTTCTTCGGAGACCTGCGGCTTGGACATCGTTGGCGCCACCTTCCTGCGCGAGGTTGCCCCGGGCGAGATCGTTCGCTTTTCCGAAGAGGGCATGGTGTCCGAGATGGGCGTTGAGCCCAAGGAGCGCGCCAGCTGTATCTTCGAGTGGGTGTACTTCGCCCGCCCCGACTCCGTGATGGATGGTCAGAGCGTCTACGTTTCCCGCCGCCAGATGGGCCGTGTGCTTGCCCGCGAGGCGCCGGTGGAAGCCGACTTGGTGGTGGGCGTGCCCGATTCCGGCTTGCCTTCGGCCATGGGCTACGCGCTGGAAAGCGGCATCCCGTACGCCAACGGCATCGTGAAGAACCGCTACGTGGGCCGTACGTTCATCCAACCTACCGACGAGATGCGCCAGTTGGGTATCCGCCTGAAGCTGAACCCGCTGCCTTCCGTTATCAAGGGGCAGCGTTTGGTTGTTATCGACGACTCCATCGTGCGCGGCAACACGTCGAAGAAGCTGGTTGACATGCTGCGTGACGCCGGCGCTTCGGAAGTGCACCTGCGCATCGTTTCCCCGGAAACGCGCTGGCCCTGCTTCTACGGCATCGACACCGACACGCAAGACCAGCTTATCGCCGCGAACATGACCAACGCCCAGATGTGCGACTTCATCGGCTGCGATTCGCTGGCCTTCATTTCCGTCGAAGGCCTGCACGAGGCTGTGAAGTGCGACCACCCCGGTTTCTGCGACGCCTGCTTCACGGGCCGCTACCCGGTGGATATTCCTGATACCATGAAGGCGAAGAGCTTCCTTCCGGAAGGCAAGGCGGTTCTGGATTAGCAACCAAGTGGGCCGAAGGGCTTGCTGCATTAAGAAGGTAAACGGCCCCGTGCGGGGCATCGATTCCAGGAGATGTTATGACTGATCGCGTTAAGGTCAACGCTTTGGACAACGACGACACCAAGTGGCCCAGCTGGACCCCGCAGGGTGCGGCAACCACCTATGCCCAGGCGGGCGTCGACACGGCCGAAGGCGCCCGTGCGGTAGACGCTATCAAGGATGCGGTTCATCGCACGTACCGCGATGAGGTCCGCGGTGACATCGGCGGCTTCGGCGGCCTGTTCAGCATCGGGGTTGCCAAGAACATGGCAGACCCCATCCTGGTTTCCGGTACCGACGGTGTGGGCACCAAGATCCAGCTGGCGAAGCTTGCCGGCAAGCACGACACCGTGGGCATCGACCTGGTTGCCATGTGCGTGAACGACATCCTGGCAACAGGCGCCGAGCCCCTGTTCTTCCTGGACTACATCGCCATCGGCAAGCTGAAGAGCGAAGCGGTGGCTGAAATCGTTTCCGGCATCGCCGACGGTTGCCAGATGAGCGGTGCTGCCCTTATCGGCGGCGAGATGGCCGAGCATCCCGGTGTCATGGACCCGCATGAATACGACCTTTCCGGTTTCTGCGTTGGCGTGGTAGACCGCCCCGAGATGCTCGATCCCAGCAAGGTTCAGGAAGGCGATGTGCTCATCGGCCTGGCCTCTTCCGGCATCCATTCCAACGGCTACTCGCTGGTGCGCAAGGTGGTTACCGACGGCAAGACGCTCTACGAGCTGCGCATGCCCCAGGAATCGCTGGGCGGCAAGAGCGTGCTCGACGCGCTGCTGGAGCCCACCCGCATCTACGTGAAGCCCGTGCGCAAGGTGCTGCGCCAGCTTCCCGGCGCCGTTCGATCGCTGGCTCACATCACCGGCGGCGGCATCACCGAGAACCTTAACCGTGCCCTTCCTAAGACGATGGACGCCGAAGTCCACGTGGGCACCTGGGACATGCCTCCCATCATCCCGTTCGTGTGCCATGCCGCCCATTTGGACGAGCATGAGGCGCTGAAGACGTTCAACATGGGCCTTGGCATGGTGTTGGTGGTTGCACCCAGCAAGGTTGAAGAGGTAATGGGCATCCTGGAAGCCGAAGGCGAGGTTCCTTCTGTGGTGGGCCGTATCGTATCCGGCTCCGGCGAGGTTGCCTACGTTGACCAGGAAAAGCTCTTCGCCTCTGGTGAAGGTTCCGAGGCTGCGGGGGAGTAGCATCGCATGGCAAACCCTTTGAACATCGGCGTCCTTATCAGCGGAAGCGGCTCCAACCTGCAGTCGCTCATCGACCATATCCAGGAAGGAACGCTTGACGCGCATATCAGCCTGGTGGTTTCCTCCCGCCCCGATGCCTACGGCATCGAGCGTGCCAAGAAGGCGGGCATTCCCGTGCTGGTGCTTAACCGTGAGGCGTATGCCAATCCGTCGGTTGCCAACAAGCGCATTGCCGATGCCCTGAAGGAAGCCGGTGCTCGGTACGTGGTTATGGCGGGATACATGCGCATGGTTACCGCTGAAGTGCTGGATGCCTTCCCTGACAGGGTGGTGAACCTGCATCCGGCGCTGCTGCCTTCTTTCAAGGGCGCCCACGCCATCCAGGATGCCTTCGATTTCGGCGTCAAGGTGACGGGCGTTACGGTGCACTTCGCCAATGCCGACTACGACAAGGGCCCCATCATCGCCCAGCGCGCGGTGGAAGTGCGCGAAGGCGATACGGTGGAAGCGCTCGAGGCGCGTATCCATGCGGTGGAACACGAGCTGTACCCGCATGTGGTGCAGCTGCTTGCGGAAGGGCGCGTTTCGGTGGATGAAGCCACTCGCACGGTTCGCATCGCGGATTAGCGGGCAGCCACGCACAAGGCAACGTCAAGCCAAGGGTTTCGCGCCCTTGGCTTTTTTCGTTTTTGAACATGGTCGCAAGTTCTGGCGCTGCTATATTTGAGGAACAGAAATAACCAGGCAAAGAGGAAAGGCGGTACCAGGTGGCAGACCCCAAGGTAAAGCGTGTTCTTATGTCGGTGACCGACAAGACCGGCGTAGTCGAGTTCGCCCGTGCATTGTCCGAGGAATTCGGTGCGCAGATCATCTCTACGGGTGGCACGGCCCGCGTTATCGCAGAGGCTGGCGTTCCCGTTACCCCCATCGACGAGGTTACCCAGTTCCCCGAGATGATGGACGGCCGCGTGAAGACCCTGCACCCGGCGGTGCACGGCGGCCTTCTTGCCAAGCGCGACAACCCTGAGCATATGGCTCAGGCCGAAGAGCACGGCATCCAGATGATCGACATGGTGGTGGTGAACCTCTATGCGTTCGAGAAGACGGTGGAGTCCGGCGCAGACTTCGGCACTTGCATCGAGAACATCGACATTGGCGGCCCCTCCATGCTGCGCTCCGCTGCGAAGAACTTCGCCAGCGTTGCCGTGGTAACCGATCCGGCGAGCTACGGCACCATCTTGGCTGAAATGCGCGCCAACGACGGCGCAACCACGCTGGCAACCCGCACCAAGCTTGCCCTGAGCGTGTTCCAGACTACCAACGCCTACGACGGCGCCATTGCCAAGTGGTTGGGCGGCCAGCTCGGCGAAGCCGAGGAGCTGTTCCCCGAGCAGCTTTCCATCGATATGGTGAAGCAGCAGGGCCTTCGCTACGGTGAGAATCCGCATCAGAGCGCTGCGTTCTACCGTGTTCCCGAGCTTGCAACCGAGCATTCCCTGGTGAACGCCAAGCAGCTCAACGGCAAGGAGCTTTCCTACAACAACATCCTGGATACCGATGCCTGCTGGACCATCGCGCGCGAGTTCGACGAGCCTGCCGTGGTTATCCTGAAGCATCAGAACCCCTGCGGTTCCGCTACTGCCGCAACCGTGGTGGAAGCCTTCGACAAGGCGTTTGCCTGCGACCCGAAGAGCGCCTACGGCGGGATCATCGCCGCAAACGTTGAGGTGACCAAGGAGTTCGTGGAGCACATCAACGAGAACCACCTGTTCGTAGAGGTGCTCATTGCCCCTTCGTTCGCGGCTGATGCGCTTGAGCTGCTGCAGCAGAAGAAGAACCTTCGCGTTCTTGCTACCGGAGGCATAGACGCTCCGGCTGCTATGGAGTTCCGCTCCGTCGATGGCGGCATGCTTGCCCAACGGGTAGACCGCGTTACCGAAACGCAGGATGGGTTCACGGTTCCCACCAAGAACCAGCCTACCGAAGACCAGCTGCACGAGATGCTGTTCGCCTGGAAGGTATGCAAGGGCGTGAAGTCCAACGCCATCCTGGTTTCCAAGGATCACGCGGGCATCGGCATGGGCCCTGGCCAGCCGAACCGCGTTGATTCCGCCAAGCTTGCCTGCGAGCGCGCCCACGAGGCCTGCGATCGCATGGGCGTTGCCGCCGAGGGCTTGGTGTGCGCATCCGATGCGTTCTTCCCGTTCCGCGACAATGTGGATACGCTGGCTCAGTATGGCATCAAGGCAATAATCCAGCCCGGCGGCTCCATCCGCGATGAAGAGGTCATCCAAGCCTGTGACGAGCATGGCATCGCCATGGTGTTCACCGGCCATCGCCACTTCCGTCACTAATATCGTCGCGCCGTTCTTTCGAACGGCGCCTTTTTGCGAAAACACAAGCCGTATAGGCTATGTCAACTCTTCGGGCCCCTTATGGCGCAGCTGGACTATTGACGGTTGCAGCCACTAGGGGCTCGTCTTGTGCTTGGTCGATGATGAGGCATGCTTCAGGGTATCTGCGTGCCAGCCAGGGTAGTCGTCTATTGTTTCGGCTTCCGCCTATGCCTCAAGGGGCATATACTGTTTTGATATTTGCGTAACAGCGACTTGCTTGGCGATTCGTATCGTAAGCAGGGTTAGCTCGGTATAGGGCAAATGCCCCGGAAAAGGAAACGGCTTGGGTACTCTGGCAGAAAAAGCAAGGCATTCATCGATCGGATCGCTGCTTGCTGCTTTGCTGGCATTGGCCTTGTTCTTTGCGGGGACCGCCTTTGTTTTTCCTGCTACGGCGCAGGCTGCCGATAGGATAGCCCATTCTGTCGATGCGTCGGGCAATGAGACTTCGTATTACAGCATCAAGGATGCCGTTAATGCAGGTTATTCGAGCAAAACCATCATCATGGACGGCGATTGGAACGTTTCCGACGTCGGTGGCACACTGGATATCGACGACGGCAAATCCATAACCATCGACATGCATGGCCATCAGATCAAAGGCAACGGCAAGGACACGGTTATCGATGTGAATGACGATGCCAAGCTGACCCTTACCTCAAGCGTTAAATCCGACATCTCGTTCGAGGGATATTCCAATTTCGACACCAAGCAGTGGTACACCATCAATACTGGTGGCTTGGTTATCGGTGGCTACGAGACCGGCGGCGCTGGCGGCATCTATATAGAAGATGACTGCACGGTTACGTTGGACGGTATCGCTGTTTGTGGCAACAAGGCCGAATATTCCTTTTTCACCAGATCCAGCGGCGGTGGCGTCTACATAAACGGAAGCGGCAGCACCCTTAACCTGAAAAACGGGGCAACCATCGAACGCAATGCCTCTGAGATCGGCGGCGGAGTCTATGTGGATGCTAAGACGACCGTTAATTTGGACAATTCGGCAATCAAAGACAACTATGCAAAAAGATGGGGCGGTGGCATTTGCCTTCACGCAAACAATGTCCATATCAACCTAGAGAACAATTCGAAGATAGGCTGGAACAAAGCCACAGTGGGTGGCGGGGTCTACGTTAAGAACTCGTTCTATTATCTGGTTTCCAAAGACAAAACGGGTCAATTGATCGGCAACGAATCCTACGGCGAGTCGAACCTGTCACAGAGCGACAAGCATGACGGTGGTGGGGCCCTGTATGCAGAGCAATGCAGGTACTCTCAAAACGAAGGACTGGTGCAGGGTATCAGCTTCTTGGAGAACACTGCACGCTATCGTGGCGGTGCAATCCAGACAGAGCAGGAGTATCTGCGCATTGCCGACTGCAAGTTCAGCAGCAACAAAGCAGGCCGCAATGGTGGGGCGATAATCGTACTCAACGATAAAGTCAGCATCATCAACTGCACTATCACGGATAACACCGCAAACACAGAAAAGGGCTCCTATTCCGGTGGAGGGGTCTACGTCCCTTATTTATATGACTTGGAGCTCAGCGGGACCTGCGTCATAAAGGGTAATCACACCATCGGAGTGAGTGAAGATGATGATGTGTTCCTGCACGCGGCCTCCGGGACGATCGCATACATCACTGGCGGGGTAAGCAAAGACTCCAAAGTAGGCGTTCGCGTCGCGTCTGACGACGATTGTCGCATCGGCAATAAGATCAACAACGAAACAAAGACGGCGTTCTTCATCGACAAACCGGGGCATTACGTCAGCTATGGCTCTGACCACGGCGGCGACATGTGGCATCGCAAAAATGCCGACATGAAGTTTGGGCTCACGGTGAACGGCCAATCTGCCGGCTCTTACGCGCAGGGCTACAATGTCGGTGTCAGCGGCAAGAGCGCGAGTTCCGACAAGGTGTTCAGGTGCTGGTCTTACGAGGAATCGACCGGTTTGGCGCCTTTCAGTGAGTATGTTCCAGACGTCTATAGCTCATATGTGGTATTCAGCATGCCGCAGAACGATGTGTCCCTTGTGGCTGAGTACATGGATCGGCAGAAGTCGGCCGTTATCCTGCTGCAGAAGCCCGAGGCAGGTGCGCTTTTGGATACCACTGGCGAAATCCAATGGAACGGAACGGTGGCGGGCAGCAAGACAATCGCTGTTTCGTGGTACGAGAGCAAAGATGGCGTTCTGACCCCTGTTACGGGTGTTGCAGAGGCTGGGGCCACTTATGTGGCCAAGGCAAGTATTGCGCAAGATGCCGAGCTCGGGCTTGCGTTCGCCTTCGATATGGATTCGGTGCTTGCCTCGATGGACGGAGGCCAGACGGGAAGCAGGGTGGACAGTTTCACCGTGGACGATGCGGGCACGCTCAGTGTTTCCGTTTCTTGCGCGGTTGGCAAGGATACCGCTCAGAGCATCGAACCCGAAACGGCCACGATTGCCGAGGGGTCTTCGGCAGAAGCCTTGAAGGCTGCCTTGCCCGACAAGGCGCTCGTCCGCACTTACAGCGGAGCAACCTATTACGCGGATGTTGAAAAGGACAAGGCCGACTTCTCTGGCCTGCTCGTTGACGGCAGGGTGGTGAAGCCCGAGGGAGGAAAGCTCACCCTCGATATCCCCGTTTCGAATGATTCGGTGTATTTCCCGGAAGACGTCGATGCCGTTCAAGTAGAGGTTACGGTTAGCGAGGTTCCCGAGGAAGAGGTTGCGGCGCCCGAGCTTTCTCCGGGAGGAGGCACTTACTCAACGAGGGACGATGCCTCGAAGTTCGTTGACGGCAAGTTGAAGGTTCAGGCTACGAGCGGCACTGAAGGGGCAACTGTCTATTACAAGCTGTGCCATCTTGACGACGATGCATGGGCAGTGGATTCCGAGGGCGAGTGCGATGGCGTGCTCTACCTTCCGGCCGATGAGGGCAAGCAGCACAATTATCGGCTTGGGGCCTGGGCGGTTAAGGGCAGTTCCACTTCCGCCCGTCAGACCCAGTACTACACCATTGATGACATCCAGCCTATCCAGACGGTTCAGGTAAAGGTGGGTTATCGCGATACCGCCGCAGAGGGCCATCATGCCGATTGGGCGAGCGATGTCTATTCGATTCAGAAGGGCAGCGATATTGCCATCACTGCGCCCGTTGAAGAAGGCTACTCATTTGAGGGATGGGTGGACTGCAACGGGGGATCCCTTGGCAATGAGCCTACCCTCGTCCTCAAGAACGTAAGCGAGAGCACCCAGATCACCGGTGTCTACAATCCGGTTGTCACTGAACTGGATCTGGGCCTAGTGCTTCCTGTGGTGCATCAGCCGTTGGCAGTCCGCGCCGATTACGTGAAGGCGAAGATCGCAGCATCGAAAGAGGCCCAAGACATAAGCGATTACTTCAAGAAAGACGGCAAGCTCCCCCTTTCCTGGCAGCCCAACGGTGATTCCTGCGGCAACGCACAGCATAACATCTGCTATACCGCGTCTCTTTCCCTCACGGTCCATTCGCAAGATGGTGTGAGGTACGTGATCTCTGAAAAGGCAGCCGTCAAGGTCAATGGCAACTTGATAGAGGGAAGTGCCTATGTTGGTGAAAAGGATGGTTTGCCTGTCCTCTTCGTTGAGTGTCCCAGCACCGGTCCCTACGAATACGATTCCATGGCTGCCCTTGATGATGTGGAGCTGAGCTTCCTGGACGCACTGGGTTATAACGAGAGCCAAGAGGCGGGTAAGGCGGCGCGTTGGGGCTTGCCCAAGGGGGTAGAGGTTGCCTACAAGTGCG
>CAVDDI010000041.1:0-11296 GCA_963607675.1 bacterium
CAAGGGTGAGGAAGCGTCGGATGCCGGCATGCTTACCAACGTGTTCGCATACCTGAAGGGGCTGGTTGAAGAGCCGGGCGAGGGGAAGGCGTCGAAGGCGCCGGATGCTTCGGGCGATGGTGCTCCGAAGGCGAAGCAGGCAGCCAGCGGGCAGTTGGCTGCGCCCAGGCGTTCGTCAAGGCGCTCCGCCAAGGGAGAGGCCGCCAAAGAGCGCCTTGCCCAGAAGCGCGCGGCGCGCAAGCAGGCGAAGCAGCAGCAGTAATTGGGGACGTCCGCGCCGGGCGGCTCTTTCGCTTAACTTCATCTGTCCGCGCCGCGGGCAGGGGCATTGCCCCTCGGGGATTCCCGCTACCCTGCTCGCTTCGCTCGTGCGGTCGCTGCCTCATGCATTGGAATAAGGTTCGCTTCGCGAACCTGTCAGGAACTGCTTTCAGAGAACCCCTCGCGGCGATGCCCCTACCCACGTCGCTGCTCAACTGGCTCGCCGGCGACGTGAGCGCGGCTAGGCGTAAGGGCTCATCACACACGAAGGCCCTGGAGCAGGAGACTGCTCCAGGGCCTTCGCTTAGAAGGTTATTTTTGGCGGCATGCGCCTTCGTGTCGGCATTATGCGACGGCTTAGTACTTGTAGAAGCCCTCGCCGGCGTTGATGCCCGTCTTGCCGGCATCGATATAGCTCTTCAGCAGGGCGGCGATTTTGCCGGGAACGGTTTCGGGGTCTTTCGCCTCGGGGCTCATGACCACGATGTTGTACGCCGTGGTAAGGCCCACTACGTCCAGGATGCGGAAGGGGCCAAGCGGGGCGCCAGTGGCAAGCTGCCAGGTTTTGTCGATGGTCTCGGGGTCGGCAACGCCCTTCGCCAGCAGCGCCTGTGCCGAGTTCAGGAAGGGAACCAGCAGGCTGTTCAGGATGTAGCCGGGCTGTTCCTTCTTCAGCTGCAGCGGGATCATGCCGATGGCTTCAGCGAACTCAACCACTTCCTGGTAGGCTTCGGGGCTGGTGCCAGCATGGCCCATGACCTCGGCGGTGTTGTTGCGCCAGATCTCGTTGGCGAAGTGCAGCGCCAGGTACTTCTCGGGGCGGCCGGTGCTCTCAGCGAAGGCGCTGGGCAGCATGGTAGAGGAATTGGTGGCAATGATGGTCTTTTCCGGCAGGTACTTTGCCATAGTGGTGTAGAAGTCCACCTTTTCCTGCGGGTTCTCGGCGATGGCCTCTATGACCAGGTCGGCGTCCTTGGCGGCTTCCTCGTGGCTGAGGGTGAACTCGATGCGGTCCATGGCCGAGGCTGCCTGGGCGATGAGGGCATCGATTTGCTCGGGGGTAACCTCGGGGCTTTCCGCCAGGCCGCGGCAGTAGGCTGCCGGGTTGGTTTTCATGGCTTCCAGGGTTGCCAGGTAGATCTTCTGAACGCGGTCGAACTTGGGCTTGGCACGGCCGATGGAGCTTTCCATGCGCAGCCATACTTTCACGTTGAAGCCCTTGTAGGCACTCTGGAAGGCAATCTGGCTGCCCAGCACGCCGCCTCCGGCAACGACAACATTCTTGATATCCATGGCATTCCTTTCTCTGGATGCAACCCCTTTTTCGGGGTTCGATGAATGCGTCAAGTATGGTCTTGCGTGTTTTGCGGTAGTGGTGCTTAGGGGCGAACGGCGCGATTTGAGATGCCGAACGGTAATGGGCAACACGGCGAAAATGAGTAATTCCCCAAAGCAAGCGGTATTGTGCAATGGATGAGCGGCGATCCTTTCCAGCGATGGGCAGCTTTGCTTCCAGGTGCTTAACTTCAAGTTTTATGTGGGCAGTACGTTGGACACTCAGGAAAAACGAACTGCTATTGTGGTTGAAACCGCTGCTTGATCAGGCAGGCCGTTAGCCGCCGGCTAAGGCAAGGCGGATGAATATCGAATCCTGCAATGACGCAAACACCAGGTAGTCAGCGAACGAAGGGGCGGGAACGAAGCGCTTCTTCATGGAGATTGACGACCTTACCAGCACCCATGGTGAGCTTCAGAAAACGGCTCTTTGCGATTCTGCTCTCTATTATGTTGAGCGCATCGGTAAAGATGGCTGTCTCGACCTTGCCCAGGGTTCGTTGCCAACGTGCACCCCAGTGGAAAGTAGGGGCTTTTCGGAGTGGTAAGGGACCCGGACGAGGTGGATCGTCGTCGATGCCCTGGCGGGGCCCAGTTTTGGACCAGCGTCGAACTGACCGGTTGATCAAACGAAAAAGATCCGGGTTGAGCTTGATCCTGGAAAGATGATTCTCTGGCTGGGAATTCGCTTAAAGTAGAGCTCACAGAGCCAAACCCGCCGAAAGGCGGGAGCGGCTCGCCCGAATCTTTGACGCTCATAAACTTACAGCAAAAACAGCGTTGATCGAAGGAGACACGATGGTTTCAGAAGCAAGAAAGCGGGCAAACGCCAAGTACAACCGCGAAAAGATGGTGCAGCGTGTGGTCCGGTTCTCGCCGAACGAGCGGGACCTGTTAGATCACCTTGACGCACAGCCGAACAAGGCAGGTTATCTGAAGAGCCTTATTCGTGAAGACATGAAGTGCCAGGCAGC
Source organism: bacterium (assembly GCA_963607675.1). Classification (GTDB taxonomy): domain Bacteria; phylum Actinomycetota; class Coriobacteriia; order Coriobacteriales; family Eggerthellaceae; genus Anaerotardibacter. The sequence continues at coordinate 2,571 of CAVDDI010000041.1, forward strand.
TAAGAAAAAAGCAGGTTCAGAAGGGCAGGTTCGATGAGGGTTTTTGACCAGTGTCGAACTGGTTGGCAATCAAAGCACGGCCTCCTGTTGATTGGCGATTTGATTTACCATTGATGTCAGTAAAGGGGTAGCCAGTAAGGAGGCATCGTGCAGCTCATAGACTTCAACGCAGCTAAGCGGCTCAACCGCTTTTACGGCGGCGCTGCCGGCCGCAAAGTCGCTATCGAATACCAGGGTGTTCCCTGGATGTTGAAATATCCGGAAACCACGGCGGGTATGCGTGGCAATCTTGCCTCTTATACCACGAGCCCTGTTTCCGAATGGCTAGGCTCACACGTCTATGAGCTGGTAGGCATTCCGGTGCACGAAACCGTTTTGGGCTTCAGTGAGGGAAAAGTGGTTTGCGCCTGCAGGGATTTCACGTGGCCCGATAAAGAGCTCGTTGAGTTCCGCATGCTGAAGAACTCGCTTTCCGATGATGGAAGCGCTGGGTTTTCCCGAAGGCCGTCTGACGGGCAGGTTTTGCTGCTGTCCGATGTGCTCGCTTCGTTTGACTCTCTAGACAACGTGTACAGCGGCCAGGCTCTTCGAGAACGCTTTTGGGATATGTTCGTTGTTGATGCATTCATTGGAAACAAAGATCGCAACAACGGGAACTGGGGGCTTCTTTCGAAAAGCGGGGAGATGCTTGGGCTTGCCCCCGTGTACGACAACGGTAATTCGTTTTTCAACAAACGGAAGGCATCTACCAACGAGCTACGTGCTCAGGATTCAAATCTTCTTGAGCAGGATGCAGTGGGGACTTGCATTTCTGTTTACACGAAAGATGATGGGCGGCACGTGAAGCCCTTCGAATACATAGCGTCTGCCATGGATGCCGAGTGCAACAGAGCCTTGGATAGGTTCATGCGCAAACTCGATATGGATGCTGTTGTTGCTTTGGTGGATCAGCTTCCTAGCGAAGTGCTTAACTTCAGCGTGCTCGACAAAAGAACGAAGGAATTCACCAAGAAGATCTTGCTGGAGCGTTATGAAAAGGCTTTGCTTCCCGCATGGGGTGCTGTGAAGGGTTCCTTGCCTAGCTGAAGCGGGCTAGCGTCTGCATCGGCACTGATCGAAGAACGAAAAAGCGGACCGACCTGGTGGGGTCGGTCCGCTTTGCTTTGATGCGGCAAGGGCGATGCCTCGATATAGAAGCGTTGCTCTCTACTTCTGCTGCGAGCGGCGACGGCGAAGCGCTTCGGCGATGCCAGCCATGGAAAGCCCTGCTGCTGCCACGGCCACGGTTGCCGGGGCCTCATCGGCGGTCTTGGGGGTGGAACCGGCTGCGCTCTTTGCCTCGGTGGATGCAGCCTGCTTGGTGCTGGTCTTCTGGTAGGCGGCAAGCTTGGCCTCGGCATCTGCAAGCTCGTCCTGCGCAGCCTTGTAAGCTGCGCTTGCCTGGTCGTAGGCTGCCTGCTTGGCCTTCGCGTCTGCTTCTGCAGCCTCAAGGGCGGCCTTGGCGTTTTGGGTGTTCTCGGTGGCCTGTTCCAAAGCCTTTACGGCATCGGCAGCGGTAGCTTCAGCGCCGTCGAGTGCCTCTGCGGTTTCATCCTTGGTGTTGAGGATCTTCTCGTAGGGTGCAACGTCCTCTTCGTACTCTTCGACGGCTTCCTTGTATTCCTTCTCAGCTGCCTTGGCTGCTTTGTCTGCAGCCTTGCTGGCTGATTTGGCTTCATCGTAGGCGGGCTTCAGGCTTTTGTAGTAGTCTTCGGCCTTGTCCTTATCGGCCTTTGCTTGATCGCAGGCGTCTTTTGCCTCAGCGGCCTTCTCGTCGGCTGCATTCTTCGTCTCTTCGGCTTCCGCTAGTGCCTGTTGGGCAGTTGCCAGTTCCTGGCTTGCGACTTCTGCTTTATCTTCGGCTTCTTCATATGCTTTGAGCGCTTCAGCGTATTTGTCGCTCTCCTTGCCGTATTTCTGCTCAGCCGATTCGAGGTTCTTCTTGGCTTTCTGTAGGTTCTTTACCGCCGTGTTGTTGGCTTTCTCTGCGGATTTGACTGCTTTTTCAGCGGTTTTCTTCGCTTCCTTGGCATCATCGGCTTCCGCCTTTACCACTTCGTAGGCATTCTTCGCCTCGTTGTAGGCGCTTTCGGCATCGGCCTTTGCCTTATCTGCCGCATCGCGTTCCTGCTGCTTTTCGTCATAGGCTTTCTTTGCCTCGTCTGCATTCGCAGTGGCTTCCTTGTAATTAGATTCGATCTGAGCGAACTCGGCCTTGAATTCATCCAACCTTTCGCGGAACTGGTCTTCGGTCATTTCCAGATCGTCGAGCATTTCCTGGAAGGCTGCCTCGGCGGCCTTGGATTCTTCGGTGGCCTTCTGCAATGCAGCCTGGGCTTCAGCAAGGGCGGTTGTGGCGCTTTCCTGCTGTGCCTGGGCGTCCTCGTAGCCCTTCTTCGCGGAATCAACGGCGTCGTTGGCTTCGGCGAGTTCCTTCTTCGCCTGTTCCAGCGCAGCCTGGGCGTCCTTCACCTTCTGCTCTGCGGCGTCCTTGGCAGCCTGAGGGTCGGTGGTGCTAAGGCTGGAGGAGGGGGTGGTGCCGGTTGCTTGGTTGTCGGCGAAAGCGGCAGTCGGCGCAACGAGCGCTCCGCTTCCGAGCGCAACCGTTAGGGCCACGGCCGTTGCCGAGCGTGCTGCACCGGTAAGTGCCTTGGCGCCCTGAGAGGGCTTTGCGTGCTGGGGTTTGTGCTTGCTCATGTGAAACTCTTTCCTCCTCGATTTGACGATAGGGCCGTTTCGATGGAAGGCGGCCCGCTCATGAGGAAAAATGTAGCACTTTTGTCGATTATGTGGCAACGATTTGCCCAGCGTGGCGGGGCTGTTGCTTTTCGGCGTCGCTGCGGGTGGTGGGAAAGGAAACCGTCTACAGGTGATGGGGCGGGGTGCATACGCCGGGCGGGAAGGCAAGGGTCTTCCAGCCATTGTCTTGGCTGCGAGTTTCGGCGCTATACTGGTTGCGTTTGAAGGCAGCACTTCAGCGTGTTGGAGAGGAGCTGGCCCTAGGGGGTGCGCATGCAAGGCAAGGCTGGCCATGTTGTTGGCGGGGCGATGTAAGGAGGAGCATGCAAACCTGGGTTGCAGCCGCATTTGCCTCTGCGTTTTTCGCAGGCTTGGTATCGATATTGGCCAAATGCGGCATCAAGACAACCGATTCCGACGTTGCCACCGCTCTGCGTACTTGCGTGGTGCTCGTCTTCACATGGGTTATGGTTGCCGTTGCTGGCTCTGCGGGGCAGGTTGGGGCCATCTCGGGTAAGTCGTGGCTGTTCCTGGTGCTTTCCGGTTTGGCTACCGGCGGCTCATGGATCTGCTATTTCAAGGCGCTTTCCCTTGGTGATGTGAACAAGGTGGTGCCGCTCGACAAATCCAGCACGCTCATGGCCGTGCTCATATCGATCGTCTTGTTCAACGAGACCGATAACCTTGCGCTCAAGCTTGCGGGCACGGCGCTTGCTACTGTGGGCACGTTCCTGATGATCCAGAGGAAAACGGGCGCCGGTGTGGGCGCCGCCGCCTTGGGACGGGCGGGGAACGGCGCATGGTTCGCCTATGCGCTGGCCGCTGCCGTATTTGCCGCGCTTACTTCCGTCCTGGCGAAGATCGGCATCGAGGGCGTTGAGTCGAATCTGGCCACGGCCATTCGTACCTGCGTGGTGCTGCTTATGGCCTGGGCGATCGTGGCGGGGAAGGGCAAGTTGCCTCAGCTTGCGCACGTGGAAAAGCGCGAGTTGGGCTTTCTTGCAGCTTCCGGTCTTGCGAATGGGGCCTCTTGGCTGCTTTACTACTATGCCATCCAAGCGGGCGCCGTGAGCGTGGTAGTGCAGGTGGACAAGCTTTCGTTACTCGTCTCCATTGCCTTTGCTTACTTCGTTTTCAAGGAACGTCTTACACGTAGAGGCGCCGTTGGCCTTGCGCTGTTGGTGCTAGGAACGGCGCTTGTGTCGCTGTGCGGGTAGGGCCAGGCGCCGAAGACTGGCGATGCCGCATCTGCTGAGCTTCTTGCGGCTGTGGCCATTGTGGGTATTGCGGGTGCCAGCGCTTGCACTGCTGCGAGGTCGCTCAAGTGACGTCGGCAAGGTTTAGGCTTTTCGTGGCAGTGCGCCGCTGCGAGATCGGCGCAATGCGGTCTTGCTTGTTTGGCGCAAATGCTGTCATTGCCGCGAGCATTATACGGGGCGGCGTGTGGTTAGCTGGCCTATGTGTGAGCGGCAGGGTTTTCGGCGCTATACTGGTTCGGTTGCGATCGCCTTGCTGGCGGTTCCGATTCAACGTTCGAGGCAAGGGGTGCGCATGCAAGGCAAGGCTGGCCATGTTGTTGGCAAGGCTCTTCGCAACCCGCATTCGCTAACGCCGTTGGTTATGGCCATGGGCTTTATCGGTGCCTCGTTGCGCTATCTGCTGGAAACAGCCCTGCCGGCAGGCGGCGGCTTTCCCTTCGCAACGCTTCTGGTGAACATCTTCGGGTGCTTCGTATTGGAGATAATCAACGAGCATGTGGCGCTGCGCACCCAGCTTCCCGCGTACTTGGTGAAATCCATGGGCGTGGGTCTTATTGGGGCGTTCACCACGGTTTCGGCGTTTTCAACCGAAAGCCTCTCATTCCTGCAAGGCGGCAGGTACGGCTTGTTCGCGCTGTACCTTTGCGTGACTGCGGCTTCTACACTTGCTGCGGCATGGGTGGGGAAGTTGGTGGCGGAAAAACTGGGAAGGCGCCGTTGTGGCATTGCGCGGGAAGAGGATGCGGAATGAACCTGCTTACCCTTGCGCTTGTTGGCCTTGGCGGGGCGGTGGGCGCGCTTTGCCGCCACAAGGCTTCTGTGTTCATGAAGCCGAAATGCCAAAGCCCGTTTCCCTGGCCTACGCTTGCCATAAACCTGGTTGCATGCACCATTGCCGGTTGTTCCTTGGCGGCGGCAACGGCAATAGGGAGCCTTGCGTTCACGGTGCTGGCCATGGGATTCCTTGGCGGTTTCTCCACGCTTTCCACCATGAATTGCGAAGCGGTGGACTGCTTCGCGCGGGGCGATGCGGGGATGGGCGTCTTGTACCTTGCCGTCACCTATGCGGGAACGATCGGCGTGGCGGCGGTTGGGTTCGCTGTCACCGCGGCAATGATCGCGTAGGTGAGTGCTCGGGGTGGGCGCCCTGAACAGCTGGGTCTTTCGGCCGGCATTGGGCCGGGGTCCCTTCTTCGTTTTGCATTTCTAGCAGGATGTCTTCCGAAATCAGGTGCACTTGGGCGAAAATGGAAGAAACGGCTCTTTCCCGGTTACGGGCTAAGAGGCTTTACCCCATAGGGAAAGGAACACCATGCCCGACAATCAGACCAACCCAGGCCAGCCTACGCCTTCCGCTGCGCCGCAGCCGCCGGCCCCCGAGGCCGCACCGCAGCAGCAGGCGCCTGCGCAGCCCGCATCTCCGTACCAGCAGCAGGCTGCATCGTCGGGAGCGCAGCAGTCTTCCTATGGGCAGCCAGCTGGGGGAGCGCCGATTTACGGCCAGCAGTACGCCGAGCCCATGGACCCTGCAACGGCGAATGCTCCCTTCCCGCGCACGAAGCGCGATTCCAACTTGATGCTTGCCAATTTCGTCTTGTGCGTTGTCAGCTGCGTTGCAAGCTGTTGGCTCGTCATCCCCCTTGCCTGGATGATCCCCGTGACGGTGATCTCTTGGGGCATCTACAAGGGAACGAAGCGCAACACCGTCGCATTCGGTGTGTGCACCCTTATCTTCACCACGCTTATCGGTGGCATCCTTCTGCTGATCGCCAACAAGGACGAGCAGTACTAGCCCTCCCCGGCCGTTTCCGCTGCGGCTTCCTTTGTCGGGGATATCGGAAGGATAGCGAGGGCAATAAGGCTGAAGGACACGAAAACGCCGCTGCGGCTCGTGATGGGCTGCAGCGGCGTTTTTTGCGGGTTTGGCTTCGGGTGGGCTTACACGAACTTCACGGCGGTGCCGTAAGCCAGCATCTCGGTTACGCCGGGATCGAGCGCTTCGCCGGCGAAGCGCATGGCAACGATGGCATCGGCGCCAAGGGCGGCGGCTTCTTGGATCATGCGGTCTTCGGCAACCTGGCGAGCTTCGTTGGTCATATCGGTGTAGGTTTTGATCTCGCCGCCGACCAGTTGCTTCACGCCCGCCATGAAGTCGCGTCCTAGATGCTTCGAGGTAACGATGTTGCCGCGCACAAGGCCAAGGGCCTGGAAGCTCTGGCCGGGGATGGTGTCGGAAGTGGTAACGAGCATGGGAAAGCCTCCTTGCGGTGATGGGTATGGGGAGTTTCCCCGCGTCTTTGGGTTGATTGTAGCATTTTGGCTGCTAGCCGATCCTACTACCAGGGCGTTCGGTGCAAGTTGAGGTTTTAAGGGAAGCTGCCGGAAGAGCTGCCTTCGCAACGGGAACCGACATGTCCATTCCGGCTACTGCTTTTCCTCGGGCTTTGAGGGCGGGGTGCTGCCGCTGCTGCTACCGCCGTTTCCGCCGTTGCCGGGTGCATCGGGCGCGCCGCCTGCCTGAGCGCCGCTGGAAGCACTGGCCGAAACATCAACCGCATTGCCGGTGCTGGCACTTTGGCCATCGTATTCTGCTCCATCGATGTAGAGCTTGTGGCCGTTTAGGTTGATGCTGCCCTGGGCGCACGTCAGGCTGGAGACGTAGGAATCTTCCGTCAGCGTCCAGGTGCTGTTGGCGTCAAGCTCCACATATACGTTGCCCGTTTGGCCGGAAGGGTTGACGGCTCCGGTGAAGGCCGAGCCGTCTTGTAGGTACAGGTTCAAGGCCGAAACGCTGTCAACCAGCATGTTGCCGTCGATGGCTTGCGCGGAAGCGTGCAGGGAAACCTTGCCACCGTTGCTGCCTTCCGACCCCCAGCCGGCAGCTGCCGCGCGCAGGAACACGCCCGAGGCATCGTTGTTCACGATCTGGGAGCTGCTGAGGCTTATCTCGCACGAGGTGTTGTTCACGAAGAAGATATCGCCGTTTTCGTTCGTGAGCGAGCCGCCCTCCATGGAAAACGAAGAGGTGCCCGAGCTGGCATCGCCCGACATGGATTGGTAGATCATCACGGCCTGGTAGTAGTCCGACTTGTTGCTGTTCTTCGAGGTGTTGGCCGCGATGAGCTGACAGTCTTTCAGCGAAACAGAGTTCTTGCCTTCCACCACCACGCCCTGCGACGAGTTGGACTGCAGGTAGGCATCTTCGACGGAGATGTCGGCGGTGGAGTAGATTGCCGGCGAGCCGGTGCCGGCAGTGGTGAAGTAGCCGCCGTATACGTTCACATCGCCGCCGCCGCGGTCGGATCGGATGGCGGCAGAGGAATTGCCCTCGGTTTCGACGGTTACATCGGTGGCGTTCATGGTGCCGCCGCCGGTAGTCATAAGCCCGCCCGAGCAGTTGCCTGTGGTGCGTATGAGCGAGTGCAAGATGTTCACGGTGGTTCCCGTGCCGTACGAGAACATGCCGTTTGCGTGCGTGCCATCGGTTGAAGCCAGCAGGTCGGACAGGTCAAGCGTGGTGCCGTTGGCTGCGAAAACGGCGGCGTTCTGGCCGTAGAAATCGGCCTCGTCGCCGTTCGAGCTGCCTGTTTTAGTAACGGCTGCATTCGCGTATTGCGCGGAGGTGCCATCAGCTTCGATGGCGTGGCCTCCATCCGTTGCGTCGTCGTAGGTGGTGTTGGTTTGGATGTCTGCCTCGGTGAGCTTTTGCGAGGAAAGGTCGGTCTGTAAAGCGGTGGCGGAACTGCCGGTTGCGGTGGTGGCTTGCGTTCCGGCGGTGTCGGCCGACTGGGCTGTGCATCCTGTGCAACCGACAAGCGCCATCGTCAACGCTGCCGCGGTAACGGCGTTGCGAGCGAAGCGCGGTGTGCTGAGCTTCAGGGTTTTCATGGGTATCGCCTCCATTGGGCTTGTTTGCTTCCCGATGGGAAAACAGTAGCAGCCCAACCTGAAAAACACCTGAATGAGCCTGTGCCCCAGCGTGCCAGAATGAGCGCCCGTGCCAGTAGCGGCGCTGGCGGTTTTCGTCGCCCGCAAGCGCCGTGTGCGCCAGTAGGGTCTGTCCCTACTGGCGCACTGGCCCCCGGAGCTTCCCCTAGAAGAACAGAAGCGCCATGGCGGCAACGAATGCCAGCAGGATTACAGAGGAAACGAGGGCTGCGCAGAAGGCGCTGCGGCCGCCGGTAAGCAGTGCGCGGAAGTTCACCGTCATGCCCAGGGCAGCCATGGCCATGCCCAGCAGCAAGTAGCTGATGCTTACCAGGCCATTCAGCGCCTCTTGCGTAAGCGGGGCGAACGTGCCTATGACGCTGGTGGCAACGAAGCCCGCCATGAACCAAGGAATGGGCACCTTGCCCTGGCTGCCGGCTTTCTCTTTTTCCGACCTGCGGTACCACAGGCCTATCACGATGGCTGCCGGGGCAAGTAACAGCACGCGCGAAAGCTTGGTGATGATGGCGATGTCCAGGCTTTCGCCTCCGCCGGTGCCGCCCGCTGCCACGGCATGTGCTATCTCGTGCAGCGAACCGCCCGCCAGCACGCCGAACTGCGTTGCGTTCATGCCCAGCAGGGGCCCGACCGCTATATCCACCAGCGTGAACAACGTTCCCAAGATGGCCACGATGGCCACGGCAACAACCTTGTTCTCGGCATGCTGCGCGGTTTCCTCCTTGCTGGAGGGAAGCTGCGAGG
>CAVDDI010000042.1:0-11286 GCA_963607675.1 bacterium
CTAAAGCGTCGTGTTGCTCCCGCTGCCTTTATCCTGCCGTGAGCCAACCGGCAAGCGGGAACCGTGCCGGCTTTGAGAACGTGCAAGCCCCTTCGAGGGCGTCGTGAACCGCTCTTCCGTTACAATGGCAAGGAACAAAGAGGGAAGGGGTCTGCGCATGGCGCACAGCAACGAAGAAGAAATGCGGGAATCCCAGGAAAAGCCTGCCGCTGCCCAGGGCATTTCCGAAGGTGTGGCCGCTGCCCGCGCCGAGATGCAGCGCCGTGCAGAGATGAAGTCGGGCGTGAAGAAGCCCGAGATGAAAACGGGAACAGGCATTCCCGGAGGCCAAACGCTCAAGTCGTTTGTTCTCAAGGCCGTGATCTCCCTGGTGGTGCTGGTGTGCATCGGCTACTTCCTGGTGGCTTCCCTCGCCGGTACGCTGAACCTTGCGGTGAACTCGAACAACCCCGACCTCAAGGGCCGTGCGGTAACCGTCTCCATCTACAACGGCGATGTTTCATCCCTGCTTTCCGATGGCGACCCCTCCAACGATCCCGAACCTGCCGAAACGCATAACTGCACTATCGGCCAGCGCACCACCTTCAACCTGCATGATTTCGGCTCGCACACGCTTTGGGCGCAGCTTTCCGATGGCAACACGGAAGACGGCACCTGCCAGCCCTACGTGGTAACCGCCTGGGGCCTGGACATCGGCACCCAGATCTGGTTCGACTAGGCGTTGCTGCCCCCCTCTGTTCTGTTTGCATGATGTAGCAAAGGTTTGGGCGCGCTTCGTGTTACCATAGCAGCACCCTGTGGGGGAGTAGTTGGCACGGCGAAGGCTGTGTGACCCGTCAACAATCCTGGCTGAAACGAGCCTGGCGTGTCTTAAACGATGAGACTCACGGTGTGGAGGCAAGCCCGCCTCCCACCGTGGGTCTTTTTTATGGGCGGGTATGGAAGAAAGGCAAAGCTCTCAATGGATCTCTCGATTTTCGCAACGCCCGAAGCGTGGATCAGCTTGATAACCCTGATGTTCTTGGAAATCGTCCTGGGTGTGGACAACCTGGTGTTCATCATCCTCACAACCGACAGGCTGCCCGCCGAAAAGCAGCACCTGGGCCGCAAGCTTGGCCTGCTGGCTGCGCTGGTATCGCGTTGCATCTTCCTGTGCTTTGCCTCGTTCCTGGTGCATATGACCGACAAGCTGTTCTACGTGCCGGGCATCTTCATCGGCGGCGAGCAGCTGGGCTTCTCCGTACGCGACCTGATACTGTTCCTGGGCGGCTTGTACCTTATCTACAAGGGCGTATCCGAGTTGCGCGACGTGCTGAACCTCACCGAGGAAAAGGAAAGCCAAGGTGATGCAGACGCACCGCGCAAGACCATCGGCTTCGGCGGTGCCATCGCCACCATCATGGTGATGGACGTCGTGTTCTCCATCGACTCGGTCATCACGGCCGTGGGCTTGGCCAACCACCTTATCGTCATGATCATCGCGGTAATGGCTGCCGTCCTGCTGATGATGGTGTTCATCGATGCCATCTCCGACTTCATCAACGCGCATACCGAGATGACCATCCTGGCGTTGGTGTTCATCGCCGTCATCGGCATTCTGCTGGTGCTCGATGGCTTGGGCATCAATTCCGGCATCGAGGTGATGGACATGCATGCCGAGAAGCTGATGGTCTACTTCGCCATGGTGTTCGCGGTGGTGCTCGAGCTTCTGCAGATGCGCTACAACACCAACTATCGCGAATGGACGGCTCAGAAGAACCTGGAGATGATGCGCGCGAAGGGCTTCGAGCCGCAGAACGCCGACACGCTTCAGCTTGCCGCAGCCCTCATGGAGGCGCAGCAGCTGAAGGAGGGCTCTTCGCAAGAGCCCAAGGGGAAGTCGCACCAGGAGTAGATCCGGGCGAAGGGCAGTCTATCGGGAATAGGCCCGGTTCGGGGAGCCGGGCGATGGCTGGCTCAGTTGCGAGCTGAGTCTAGCCTTCGGGTTGGAAGTGCTTCAGGCACTCGTCGGTTACCACGAAGCGTGCGGCCTTCGGAAGGCAGCGCACGGTGATGGGTGTTGCCACTTCGGAAGGCTCGCCGTCGTATTCCACCTGCATGGCGGGCGCGGCATCGATGCGCACCTCGCGGCCGCGGTACAGCTGCAGGCCGCCTACCTTCTTCGCCAAGGCGCCGGTGTGGTCGAATACCTTCGCCAGCACGGTGGGGATAAGCTGTATGGCGTTTTCCGTCTTCAGGATGATGATGTCCAGCAAGCCATCGCGCGGAAGGTTCTGGTCGCTCACCATAAGGTCGAACTGCATCTTCGAGAAGTTCGCGAATACCACACCGATGCCCGACTCGTGCACTTCCTTGCCATCGATGGTAAGGGTGAAGTCGGAAACCTGGGGCGTGGGGTTGGAAAACGCCGCTTCGAAATAGGCCATGTCGCCCAGCAGGTGCTTATGGCCGGTGGCGTTGCGCATGATTAGCTCGTCGTAGCCGCAGCCGGCCATAACCGTGAAGCCGAAGGTCTTCCCGTCGGCGGATTCGATTTCCCCCATGTCGAAATCGAGGGTGAGGGCTTCGTCCACCACTTTGCACAGGGCGTGGCTTTCGTTCGGCTCGAATAGGTTCAGCGCCAAGAGGTTGGCGGTGCCGGCGGGGAAGGGCAGGATTGGGATTCCTGTGTTGCGCAGCCCATAGGCAACGCTGGCGATGGTTCCGTCGCCGCCGCTGGCGATGACGAAGTCGAAGTCGGCGGCATCGGCAAGCAGGTCCGAAAGCTCGGTGTGGCTGCCCAGAAGGCGCATGGTCACCGAATCGCCTTCCTCGGCATAGCTTCGCACGAAGTCGTACACGGCCCCGTTGCGCAGGCCGGAGCGTAGATTATGTATGACGAGAACTTTCAACGGCACCCCTTTTGTTACCCTGTCATGGTACATGAAATACCCGCCGTTGGGACGCGCCTCGTCTTCCGACTTGCATCCCCGTTGGCGCTGTTCAATAAATCGACATGAAGGACCGTACATGCTCGTCGAAACCGACGCCAAGCTGCGGGATTTCCTGGCACGTTGCTCGGAAAGCCCTTATATGGCAATCGACACGGAGTTTTTGCGTGAGAAAACCTATTACGCCAAGCTTTGCCTGGTGCAGGTGGCCATAGAAGGGGAGGTGGCCATCATCGACCCGTTGGGCATCCGTGACCTTTCCGTGATGGCTCCTGTGCTTACCGACGAGCGCATCGTGAAGATATTCCATGCCTCTTCGCAGGATATCGAGATCCTGTACCACGAAACCGGCGTGGTGCCCAAGCCCGTGTTCGACACGCAGGTGGCCGCGGCCATCCTAGGCAAGAGCCAGCAGGCTTCCTATGCATCGTTGGTTCAGTCGTTTTGCCACGTTACCCTGCCGAAGAAAGACTCGTTCACTGATTGGAGCCGGCGCCCGCTTTCACCTTCGCAGGTGGAATATGCCGCCGACGACGTGAACTACCTGCCGCGCATCTATTCGTCCATGATGCGTCTGTTAGAGGAAAAGAACCGTTTGAGCTGGCTTGATGATGCCTTCAGCGAGATATCTGACCCCAAGAGGTACGAGGTTGACCCCCGTACACGCTATCGCAAGCTCAAGCGTGTGAACCAGCTTTCCGCCCGGCAGCTTGCCGCCGCGCGCGAGTTCGCCGCCTGGCGCGAAGAGCGTGCGCAGCATGCCAACATCCCCCGTAAGTGGGTGGTCTCCGACGAGCAGATCGTGGAGGCTTGCCGCCGCGAGGCGCGTTCGCTTGACGAACTGTACATGGTGCGCGGCATGCGCGAGTCCCTTCGTCCGGCAGAGGCGCGCGTTGCGCTGAAGTGCATCAAACGCGGCTTGGATTGCCCTGCCGAAGAGCTTCCGGCCGTGCAAGGCCATGGGAGGAACGAGGCGAACGTCGATGTTGCCGTGGATCTGATGAACGCCATCGTGCATCTTCGCTCTAAGCAGAACGGCATCGCCGCGCAGACGCTTGCTCCGCAAAACGAGCTTATGAAACTGGCTCGCGGCCATGTGGAGGACTGCGAGCTTCTGCAGGGCTGGCGCTACCGCGTGGTGGGCAAGGAGCTTTCCGAGCTGCTGGAGGGCCGCTACTCTTTACGCCTTGATGACGGAAACCTGGTTATCATGCGCAACGGGCAAGACGAAGCATAGCTGCCTGTATCCTTTAGTCCGGCAAACGATTCCCCAAGGAGACCAACCCATGATGAGCTATATCCTTCTGATCGTCGTAACCATGGCTATCGGCGGCGGTGCCCAGTGGTACGTCAACCATCAGATAAAGAAGTACTCGCACGTCCCCAACACCAGCCGCATGACCGGCCAGCAGGTTGCCGAGGGCATGCTTCACTATTACGGCATCTACGATGTGCCGGTGCGCATGGGCGGCCACGAGCAGAACTTCTTCAACCCGAAGGACAACTCCATCACGCTTGACCCCAGCTCGTTCAACGGCACTTCCATCACCGCCACAGCCACGGCTTGCCATGAGGTCGGCCACGCCTGCCAGTACGCGCAGGGCTATGTGCCCATGAAGGTGCGCGGTGCCATGGTCCCGGTGGTGAACTTCGCCTCCAACGCCTGGATCTTCCTGCTGATGATCGGCATCTTCCTGAACCTTGCCGGCCTGGTGCAGCTGGCCATCATCTTCTACGCCTTCGCAGTGCTGTTCCAGATCGTCACGCTGCCGGTGGAATTCGATGCCAGCCACCGCGCCATGACCTACATGGCCACAACCGGCATTCCCGGCGGCGAGCAGGCCGGCGCCTGGAGCGTTCTGCGCGCATGCGCCCTTACCTATGTTGCTGCCGCCCTGATCTCGGTGCTTCAGCTGCTGTACCTGCTTTCCAGCCACGAGGAGTAATCGGTGGCGCGCGACGAGGCACCCTATATGGGCGGCGTCGAGCCGTTTGAGGCGCGCGTTTCCCCAGACGATGTGGTTGCCGCCGCGAAGGGTGCCGCCGCGCGTGCAGCGGGTTACCGCGAGTCGTTCGCCTTCGGGGTCGATGCCCCTTCGGGCGCGCGCCCCAAGAATGCCAACGGGCAGGACCTGCTCACGGTTACCGAGGTAACCAACATCGCCAACTCCGTGTTGGCCAAGCATACGTTCTGCGTGCTCGGCGAAGTGAGCGAGCTTTCCAACAAGCCTGGCTACAAAGCGGTGTACTTCACGGTGAAGGACGAAGGCGCCGTGATGGACTGCAAGATGTGGCGCAACCGCTACAACGCCAGCGCCATCGAGCTGTTCATCGGTGCGAAGGTGCAGATTACCGGGCGCTTCAACATCTATGCCCGTACCGGGCGCATGACCTTCGATGTGTCCAGCATCGCGTTGGAGGGTGAAGGCGTGCTTCGCCAGCGGGTTGCCCAGCTTGCCCAGAAGCTCAAGGCGGAGGGGCTTATGGACCCTTCCCGCAAGCGCCCGCTGCCGTCCATGCCGCTTACGGTGGGCGTCATCACCTCGCCGCGCGGTGCGGTGGTCCACGATGCCCTGCGCACCTTTCGCCGCCGCTTTCCGCTGGCGCATATCGTGTTCGCCGGTGTTCCAGTGGAAGGCGCGAATGCCGCCAAGGACCTGGTTCGTGCCCTGGAGGCAGTGGGGCATTCGGGTGCCGAGGTGGTGCTGCTCATGCGCGGCGGCGGCTCGTTCGAGAGCTTCATGCCGTTCAACGACGAGGGGCTGGCACGCGCAATAGTGAACTGTCCCGTTCCGGTGGTGACGGGCATTGGGCACGAGCCCGATACCTCCATCGCCGACATGGTGGCCGACCATCGCGCCTCTACCCCCACCGATGCGGCGCTCACTGTGAGCCCCGACCGGCAGGAGCTTGCCCAGCAGATCGATGTCCTGGGCGGGCGCATGACCCGAACGCTCACGAATCGCTTGAACCGCTCGGTTTCCTATCTTGAGCAGGTTTCTTCCCGCCCGCTGTTCAGCGATCCCACCACACTGTACTCTGCCGATGCCCAAACCCTCGACGAGTATCAAGGGCGCTTGGAACGCGTAGCGCAGGCATTTGCCCCTGCCCGCCGCGAGCAGCTTTCCAGCTGCGCAGAGCGCCTTGCGCGTGTGGGCAAGGGGTTGGCGAAGGCCAATGGCGAGGGCGTCTATCTGCTGGGGCAGCGCCTGCAAGCCGCCCTTCCGCGTTCGCTCGAGTCAACCAGGGCTGGGGTATCGCAGTTGGAAGCTCAGATGCGCAGCAGCGGTGCGGTCCTGTCATCGCGCCCGCAGCATGAAGTGGCCCTTGCGAACGAGTCGTTGCTGCGCGTTGGCAAGGGGCTGTTGGGCAGTTACTGCTCTGAGGCTGCTGTTGCAACGGCACGCCTGAACGACCTTTCGCCTCTGGGAACCCTGGAGCGCGGCTGGTCTATCGCGCGTACCGTGGACGGGACGGTGCTGAAGAGCGTTTCCCAGGTGCGCTCCGACGACAAGATCCAGGTGCAGCTGAAAGACGGCGCGCTGAACTGCCGCGTTGAGGAGGAAACCGTGTCCGACCTAACCGAACTACTATCATTGGAGGATGGCAATGAGTGAGCAGGCAAAGACCGCCGATATCGAGGGGCTGACGTTCCGCCAGGCCATGACCGAGCTGAGCCAGATCGTGCAAGCCCTGGAAAGCAATACCCTTGAGCTTGAGGAAAGCCTGGTGAAGTACGAACGAGGCATCGCCTTGCTGCGCTTCCTGAAGGCAAGCCTTTCCAACGCCCAGCAGAAGATCGATGTCCTTATGGGCGAGCTGGACACCCCGGTAGACGATGCCGTGGTGGACACCACGCTTCAAAAGGCTTAAACCCATAAACGTATGCCGCGCATCGTGCGCAAGAGAAAGGATCAACCATGGCCGACTGCCTGTTCTGCAACATCATCGAGGGGAGCATCCCCTCTACCAAGGTCTATGAAGACGAGGTCTGCTACGCCTTCGACGACATCGCCCCCGAAGCGCCGGTGCATACCCTTATCGTTCCCAAGCAGCATTATTCCTCTCTGGCCGACGGCGTTCCGGCAGAGCTTCTGGGTCAGTTGATGGCGCGCGTGCCGAAGATCGCCGAGATCAAGGGAATCGCCGAGAGCGGGTACCGCACGGTTGTGAACACAGGTGCCGATGCCGGCCAGACCGTGTTCCATCTTCACGTCCACGTGCTCGGCGGCAAGAAGCTCGGCGAGCATATCCTGTAGCCGAAAGCGCCCTGGCGGCGCCGTTCATCGGCCATGGGCGGCCTTTGGGGTTGCCTATGCAGCCGTTCACCAGTCACCGCTTAAACAGCCTGCCCGCAACATGCGGAAGGCGGTTTTTGCGTACAATGATTTGAGCGATTCAGATGCTCAAGGAGGGATTGTTTTGAACATTCTTGTTGTTAACGCGGGGTCTTCGTCTTTGAAGTACCAGCTTGTTGACATCGCTGTCAACAAGGTACTTGCGAAGGGGCTATGCGAGCGCGTTGGCACGGAACAGTCCCTTCACAAGCACGGCATCGACGATGATGAGTACGTGTACAACCTTCCGTTGCCCGACCATACTGCGGCGATGCGCGTGGTGCTCGACGTGCTTTCCACCGGCCCGAAGGCCGTTATCAAGGATATGAGCGAGATCTCTGCGGTTGGGCATCGCATCGTGCATGGCGGCGAGTTCTTCAAGAAGTCGGCGCTCATCACCGAAGACGTTATCTCCAAGATCGATGATCTGGCTGAATTGGCGCCCCTTCACAACAAGGCGGCCCTGGCCGGCATCAACGCCTGCCGCGAGCTCATGCCCGATACCCCTATGGTCGCCGTGTTCGACACCTCGTTCTTCCAGACGTTGCCTAAGTACTCGTACATGTATCCCATCCCATACGAGTACTACGAGAAGTACGGCATCCGCAAGTACGGCTTCCACGGCACCTCGCACCGTTACCTGTGCGAGCGCGCGGCGGCCATCCTCGGCGAAGACCTTAGCGAGATCCGCCTTATCACCTGCCATCTGGGCAACGGCTGCTCCATCACTGCGGTAGACCATGGCGTGCCTATCGATACCTCCATGGGCTTCACCCCGCTCGATGGCCTCATGATGGGCACGCGCTCCGGCGCCATCGACCCGGCCATCGTCACGTTCCTCATGGAACATGAGGGGTTCACCCCTGAAGAGATGAGCGATGTGCTGAACAAGAAGTCGGGCCTGTTGGGCATCTCGGGGATCAGCAACGACCTGCGCAGCGTGCGGGAGGCTTCCGATGCGGGCGACAAGCGCGCCATCCTGGCCTACGAGATGTACTCAACCCGCGTGAAGAAGTTCATCGGCCAGTCGTTGGCGCTGATGTCGGGCACCGATGCCATCGTGCTTGCCGGCGGCGTGGGCGAGAACTGCGAGAAGATGCGCCGCATGATCTTCGCAGGTTGGCAGCCCCTGGGCATCGTGCTCGATCCGCAGCGCAACAAGCAGCGCGGTTTCGAGCGCATCATCTCTTCCGACAAGTCGAAGGTGCCCATCATCGTGGTTCCCACCGACGAGGAGTATATGATCGCACGCGATACGTACGAGATCGTGCATTCACGGAGCCAGATCGTTCCCGCTTCGCACTACGCGAAGAAGTTCAATTAGCGTAAACCGAAGAAGCCCGCATATGCGGGTTTCTTCGATTATGGGGTGGGATGGTCTTCTGGCATGCTGGCTTGGGTTGCCCGAAGGGCGTCGGTAGCCGTTGGATAGCGCAGGCCGAAGGGCTTCAAAGGTCGCCTTCGTCCGATGTTGATCACTTCCCTCCGGCCGGGAGCCTGGATGGCCGCCGCAGCCCCGTATGATTGTCCTTCCCGAAGGGTGAAAAAAATCCGTCCGCGCATGGCGGACGGATCAAGATTCGCGAATGCTGGTGCGTGCGGCCTATAGGGACTGAGCCTGAACGCAGGTGATGGCGATGACGCCCACCACGTCTTCTGCTGTGCAGCCGCGGGAAAGGTCGTTCACCGGTGCGGCGAGGCCCTGCAGGATGGGGCCGTAGGCGTTGGCGTTTGCAAGGCGCTGAACCAGCTTGTAGCCGATGTTGCCCGCATCCAAGTCGGGGAACACCAGGGTGTTCGCCTTGCCTGCAACGGGGGACCCGGGAGCCTTGGAGGCGCCTACCTCGGGGATGATGGCAGCATCGAGCTGCAGCTCGCCATCGGCGTTCAGCTCGGGGTAGTTCTCCTTGATGTATGCCATGGCATCCCGTACCTTCTGGGCGTCGTCGTTGTTGGCGCTGCCGTAGGATGAGTGGGAAAGCAGGGCAATGCGCGCTTCCGTGCCCATCAGGCGCTCGAAGCCCTTGCTTGCCAGGCTTGCGATATGCGCCAGCTTCTCGGCGGTAGGCTGGATCTCAAGCGCGCAGTCAGCGAAGGCGAAGACGCCGTTTTCCCCCAGGTCGCAGTTGGGGATTTCCATAAGGAAGATCGAGCTTACCATTGGGGCTCCGGGAGCGGTTTTCAGCACGCGCAGCGCAGGGGAAAGGATCTTCACGGTTGCACAGCTGGCACCGCCTACCAGGCCGTCGACGGCACCGGTCTTGATCATCATGGTGGCGAAGTACACGTTGTCGGTGGTTACCAGCTCACGGGCTTCCTCTTCGGTCATGCCCTTCTTCTTGCGAAGCTCGAACAGGAGGTTTGCGTATTCCTCTACCTTGTCGGAGGTTGCGGGGTCGATGATCTGGGCGCCTTCCAGGTTGTAGCCCTTCGCGTTGATTTCCTCGGGGTTGCCCAGGATAACGAGGTTGGCGATGCCCTGCTTCAGTGTTTCCTCGGCGGCGGCAAGGATGCGATCATCGAAGCCCTCGGGCAGGACGATGGTCTTCTTGTCGGTTTTCGCGCGAGCGATCATCGAATCGATGAGCGTGGTCATAAACATTCCTTTCGTGGGTGATGTTCGTCTCGTGCCCCATTCTACCGCTCGTATGCGCTGGCAGGTATAATGTGCCGCTGAGACAGAACTCTAAGGGTGTGAACGGAAAGGGAAGGTGCAGCCGCACATGAAAACGATCTCCTTCGCGGTGCCGTGCTTCAATTCAGCTAACTATATGGAGAAGTGCGTTGACTCCCTGTTGCCCTGCGGGGAAGATATCGAGATCATCCTGGTTGATGATGGCTCCACGAGGGACAACACCGCCGAGATCTGCGACAGGCTCGAAGCCGAGCACCCGGGCATCGTCCGTGCCATCCACAAGCCCAACGGTGGCCATGGCTCTGCAGTGAACGCCGGCTTGGCCGCTGCTGAAGGGCTGTATTACAAGGTGGTCGATTCCGACGACTGGATGGACCGCAAGGCCATGGAAACCCTGATGGCCTACCTTCGCCAGCAGAAGGCCAAGGTGGAAGCCGGCGGTTCCGATGAAGATGCCACGGACTTGGTTATCTCGAACTACGTGTACGAAAAGGTGTTCGAGGGCACGCATACCACCATCCGCTACACCAACGTGTTTCCTACCGACAGGGAATTCGGCTGGTCCGATTGCGGCCATTTCCGTTCCTCGCAGTACCTTCTTATGCATTCGGTGATCTACCGCACCAAGCTTCTGCGCGACATGGGCTTGAAGCTTCCCGAGCATTGCTTCTACGTGGACAACGTGTTCGTGTACGTGCCCCTTCCCAAGGTGCGCACCATCCGCTACTTCGATGTGGATGCATACCGCTACTTCATCGGCCGTGAAGACCAGTCGGTTAACGAGAAGGTCATGCTTTCCCGCATCGACCAGCAGCTGCGCGTTACCAAAACCATGATCGACGCTGTAGACCTGAACGCAGTG
The DNA here is from genome assembly GCA_963607675.1 of bacterium. Taxonomy (GTDB): domain Bacteria; phylum Actinomycetota; class Coriobacteriia; order Coriobacteriales; family Eggerthellaceae; genus Anaerotardibacter. Next base: position 10,765 of record CAVDDI010000042.1, read on the forward strand.
GAGAACGAGCGCCTGCGCAAGTACATGCATAACTACCTTTCCATGATGATGTGCATCTGCTCCATCTTCCTGCGCATGGAGAAAACGCCCGAAAACGAGGCGAAGCGGGCCGACATTTGGGCATACCTGAAGGCCAAGGATGAAAAACTCTACGCGCAGATAAAGCACACGCTTATCAATTCGTTCACCAACATCCCCTCGCCAGTTGGCAGGCAGGTGGGTCTGACTGGCTACCATCTGGCGCAGAAGATCTTCAAGTTCAACTAGCAAGAAAGCCCGCAACGGGCTTTCTCTGTATCTTGGGCTTGCCCTGGCAGTGGTTCTCGGTCGGCTCGTTCTTGCAGGGCGCTCTTGACCGGCTTGCTCTTGCAGGGTCTCTTCAGGCCTCGACGTCGTGTTTCACCCTCAGATCGGTGCGGAAACGCCGGGGCGGCGCATATGACCAGAGCCTTGACGTCGTGCCCCCTTCAGATCGGTGCGCATAAAGAAAACCTCCCATTTCTCGTGTCCAAAAAATGGGAG
>CAVDDI010000043.1:0-11234 GCA_963607675.1 bacterium
GCTCTTCTGATTTTGCCAGGTTGGGCAGGGAAGTGGTGATCACCTTTCCCTCGCGCATCATGGTATAGAACTGCTTGAGGTCGGTAACCTGGCCCTTCAGGTAGCTTTGGCGCTGCTCTCCGTCCACCATGAAGGTAAGGGGCAGGATCTCAAGGCCGAACTCGTCAATGAGCGCTTCGGAGAGATTGCAAGAAGAATCGGTGACGATCTGATAGGGCATGTTGCGTCCTTTCCCCATGAAAGTGCGTTTTGTCCAAGTAAACGTAGTATATCGAATAGCGCCTAGAACATTGCGCCTACCTGCGTTTAGCGCGGTATCGCAATTGGGGAAATGGTCTGTGTGGGCGGTATAAGGCAGCGGAGTGATACAGCGGGCTGGGTTTACGTTTCCATACATGCAAGAAGCCCGCCTTGGTTGGGCCAGGCGGGCTTCTTCGGGGGGGGTACCTCTGGTCGGAGGCGTTCTTGCAGGCAAACGCGAAAGGTACTTTCGCCCTGTTGGCTATTCTGCCTTTGGCTCTTTCAGCTCGGTAGCCTCTTGCTGCTTAAGATGGAACTTCTTGCCGCGGGTGCGGGCGCACATCGATACGCCGCCGCCCAGTGCGACAAGCGCGATGACGTTGGGCAGGACCATCAGCTGGTTGAACATGTCGGCCAGCTCCCATACCAGGTCGTTGGAGAGCATGCAGCCGGTGAAGATGAAGCAGAGTGCGATGACGCTGAACACGGGCACGGCCTTCTTGCCGAACAGGTAGTTGACATTGATCTTTGCGAACAGGTTCCAGCTCAAAATGGTGCTGAAGGCAAAGAACAGCAGGCAGATTGCCACGAATGCGTTGCCGCCGAACTCGCCGAAGACGCTGCCGAAGGCGAGCTGGGCCATATTGGTCTTGTCGACGCCGTCGTAGAGGCCCTGTGCCAGCTGGCCGTCACCGGTGTAGAGCACGGTGATGGTGACCAAGGCGGTGATGGTGACCACTACGAAGGTGTCCACGAACACAGCGATGATGGCAAGAACGCCCTGATCATGGGGGTTCTTCACGTTAGCCATAGCATGCGCATGCGGGGTGGAGCCCATGCCTGCCTCGTTGGAGAACAGGCCGCGCTTGGCTCCCTGGGAAAGGGCTGCGATTAGACCGAAGGTCACGCCGCCGATCTCGGCGTTGGGATTGAAGGCGAACTGGAAGATGAGCGCGAACGCCTCGCCCACATGGCCGGCGTTGGCGATAAGGACAACGATGCCTCCGATGAGGTAGACGATGGCCATGAAGGGCACGACCTTCTCGGTCACGGCCGCCAAGCGGGAAACGCCACCCAGGAAGATGAAGCCGGCGAACATCACGATAAGGATGCCGATTACCCAGGTGGGGATGCCGAAGGCGGTATTCATGGTGGAGGCGATGGAGTTGGACTGCACCATGCAGCCCATGAAGCCGAGCGCCAGGATGATTGCCACGGCGAAGAAGCCAGCCAGGAACGTGCCGAACTTGCCCTTGAAGGCAGTCTTGATGTAGTACACCGGGCCGCCATGCACGGTGCCGTCTTCATCAACGCGACGCGTCTTCTGCGCCAACACGGCCTCGGCGTAATTGGTGGACATGCCCAGGAATGCGATGACCCACATCCAGAAGATGGCGCCAGGGCCGCCGATGAGGATAGCGCCGCAGGCGCCTACGATGTTACCGGTGCCAACCTGGGCGGCGATTGCCGTGGCGACGGCCTGGAACGAGCTCATGCCGCTTTCATGCTTCTTGCCGTTCATCGAGAATCCACCGAAGAGGCGCTTGAGCCCCTCGCCGAAGCAACGGATCTGCACGAAGCGCGTGCGGATGGTGAAGTAAAGGCCGCAGCCGATAAGCAGGATGATCAACACATAGTTGGAAAGATAGGTGTTGATGGTTTGGACGATGAGCAATAGTTCATCCACGTTAGGTAACCTCCTAGGGTTGCTCTTTGAGAAAACCCTAGGGAACCTTCAAATGAAACAACAAGGGGCGGGGGTACCCGTCTCTGTCCTTTTGCCTGAGAGATTCAGCTTCCAAGCGTTCCTGGGGAAGGAACTGCGCCTGAAGCCTTGCACCGTCGGCATCTCACTTAAGAGATTCTCCAGAGTCTTCTCCACCCTCGGTTCCGTTTTGGTCCCAAGGGCTTCATCGAATATGTGATGGCGGCTACTATACGCTCCGCGCAGATGGAGTGCAACAAGAACTTTTCAAAATCGTGGATGAACGGTGTCGATTGTGTTTCCAGCTTGTTTCGGAAGGGAAATCGTGACTTGCCGCTATAGCAGGTAGAAACCGACTGCGCCCCACAGCAGGGCGATTAGCGCTCCGGCTATCACGTCTTTGGGGAAGTGCACGCCGGCAACCACGCGGATGCCGGCAAGCAGCGCCCCCAGCACCAAGATCACCGGGCCCGCCCATCCAATCGGGCAGCATGCGGCGAAGGCCATGCCGATTATGAAGATGGAGAACACATGCCTGCTGGGAAACGACCTGCCCTTGGTGCTCTTCGGCATAACGGGCGGCAAGTCGAACACCTCGTAGGGGCGGGGTGCGTTCACTGTTTTCCTGAAAGCGCTCAACAGGGCAAACCCAAGTGCGGGAACGAGCACGGCCTTCAACAGGATCGTGGTTTGCCCCGCATCGGCAAAGCCCGAGGCGATGCTCGTGAACGCAAGCCAGCAGATAAGGGAAGGGTACGCAAGGTAGATAACGTAGGTGATGGCCTTGTTGGCGCCGATGATGGCTTTTGCCAAGCGTGGCCGTGCGCGCAGGGCGTTGGTCATCTTCTCGTAGGTTTGCTTTCTCAAGCTGCCCCTCCTTCCTGTCTTGGTGAATCATTGTAGCGTTGCGTTGCAGGTTGGGCGGCAGGTTGAGCGGGGGCGTGCGGTACCGTACCATGGGCGCAACACGGAAGGAGGCCCATTGACGCGCTTTGGCCCATACGAGCTACTGGAAAAGCTGCAGCAGCAACAGCGCCTCTCGCTTGAGGAATGGGAGCTCCTTATCGCAAGCCGCACTCCCGAGCTTGCGGCCGACCTTTCGCGGCGTGCGCGCAAGATAGCAGACGATCGTTATGGCAAGGACGTCTTCATCCGCGGGCTCATCGAGTTCACCAATTACTGTAAGAACGACTGCCTGTACTGCGGCATCAGGCGCTCGAACGTGCGGGCGAGGCGCTACCGGTTAAGCGAAGACGAGATCCTTGGATGCTGCAAGCAGGGCTATGAGCTGGGATTTCGCACATTCGTCCTACAGGGCGGGGATGACCCGTTCTTCAACGACGAGCGTATGGTGGGCATCGTTTCCGCAATCCATGGGCGTTACCCCGATTGCGCCATAACCCTTTCCCTGGGCGAGCGCTCGCATGAATCCTATCAGCGCCTGTTCGACGCCGGCGCTACCCGCTACCTTCTTCGACACGAAACGGCAGACGCCGCCCACTACGCAATGCTTCATCCTGAGGGGATGTCCTTGGAGTCGCGCAAGCGCTGCCTTTACGACCTGCGCCAGATCGGCTACCAGGTGGGTGCCGGCTTCATGGTGGGATCGCCTGGTCAAACGGCGCGTTGCTTGGCGGAAGACATGGCGTTCTTGGAAGAGCTGCAGCCCCATATGGTGGGTATCGGCCCGTTCATTCCTCATGCAGAAACGCCTTTTGCCCATGAGCCGCAAGGCTCGCTGGAGCTTTCCCTGTTCATGCTTTCCTGCTTGCGCCTTATGCTGCCCAATACGCTGCTTCCCGCCACCACGGCCTTGGGAACCATTGCGTCCGATGGACGCGAGCAGGGGATTCTTGCTGGGGCGAACGTGGTGATGCCGAATCTTTCGCCTGTGGCGCACCGCAAGGACTACAGCCTGTACGACAACAAGATCTGCACGGGCGAGGAAGCTGCCGAGTGCCGTTGGTGCCTGCATGCGCGCATGGAATCCATCGGCTACCACATCGTGGAAAGCCGCGGAGATTCCCTAGTGCCGGTTCGGCGAACGCAATCCTAGGCAAATGCAGAATGACCCCATCGGCTCCACCCTTTCGCCGTTCATTGCAGACAATCGGTTCAATGCGGCTTTGACCAGCGCATTCCAAGGTATTTGACCTAGCGTTGGGTGCGATTTCCTGCGTTGGCAGGGTTTCCTCGCGTTTACTCCTGCAGACGCTCAACCGCACAGTCGATGAAATGGCGCGTTGCCGGGGCACAGGTTCTCAGCGAGGGCACGGCGATGCCGAACAGTATGCTCTCGGCGGGCTCTACCGGCACCAATGCCACATCGAAGGCGTATTTCTGTACGGCAAGGCTGTTGATGATGGTCATGCCCATGCCGGCCTCTATCATCCCTAGGGTCGCCACGGTCTCTATGGTCTCGTAGGCAATGCGGGGGTTCAGCTTGTGCCGCGCCAAAACGCCCAGGGTGTCAACGTCCTGCCCTTTGCCGGGCATGATGAAATCCTCGGCGCTGCAGTTTTTTATGGGGTACACCTTCTTCTTCGCGAAGGGGTGGTTCTTGGGCAGGGCGGCAACCATGGGGTCGCGTGCCAGGGGCACCCAATCATAGGAAAGGGACGGCTCGTAGCTCATGAAGCCCAAATCGACTTCCTTGCTTCCCAACCATTCGTTTACCTCCTGATGGATGCCTTCCATGATGCGCACCTCGATGGCAGGGTATTCCCCGTGGAATGCCTTGATCACGCCGGGCAGCCAGTGGGCCGCCACGCTGGGGTACGAGCCGATGGTCACCTGGCCGGTGGAAAGCCCCTTTATCTCGGACCCCATCTGCAGAAGGCGGTCTTCCTCCTGCACTGCGGCGCGGGCAACAGGTAGGATGCGCGCGCCTTCCTTGGTGGGTGAAACGCCATGCGATCCGCGCTCCAGCACGGGAAAACCCAAGTCACGTTCAAGCGCGCTGATGAGCTGGCTTACGCCGGAGGGAGTGTAATCGAGCGCCTTCGCTGCACGGGACAGGCTTCCCTGGTCCACTGCTTGGATGAATGCGCGGTAACGTGAGGTGTCCATCGGTCTCCTTTAAGCATCGCTTAACACCGCTATAATAAATTACTGTTTTACTGATTGGAACTGTGGCGGTATAAATAACCCAACACGTTATCGGGCGCGGCCATGGGGCAACACGGGGCTTTCGTGCATGGCCAGCCTGAATAAGGATGATACAGGGTAAGAGCTACGTCATCTGGTTGCGTATCCCCGTCGCTTTCAAGCGGCGGGGATTTTTGTTTCCCAAGCCGCCGCTGCGCTTTCTTGGGCCTGCTGCGCAGGCTATACTAGGGCACTGTACCTACTAACGCTCATAGCTTTCATGGTAAGGAAGTGCTTCATGGATTGCCGTTCCCTGTACAACCATTGGTGTGACAAGGTCACCGACCCCGCGCTCTGCGCCGATCTGCGCGCAATGGGCGAATCGGGCAACGATGAAGCAATGGAAGATGCCTTCTACCGCAACTTGGAGTTCGGCACGGCCGGCCTGCGCGGGGTGCTGGGTGCGGGCACCAATCGCATGAACATCCATACCGTGGGTCAGGCCACCCAGGGCGTTGCCGACTACATCAACTCGCAGAAGGGCGAAGGGGATCCTGGCAGCGTTGCCATCTGCTACGACTCGCGCATCAACTCCGAGCTGTTCGCCCATACCGCGGCAAGCGTGCTGGCGGGCAATGGCATCAAGTCGTACGTGTACCCGCGTCTAGAGCCCACGCCGGCGCTTTCCTTCGCCACCCGTTATCTGGGGTGCGCCATCGGCATCAACGTGACTGCGAGCCATAATCCGGCCAAGTACAACGGCTACAAGGTGTACGGTCCCGATGGGTGCCAGATTGCTTCCAGCATCGCCGACGCCATTACCGATGCCATCTCCCAGGTGGATATGTTCGATGATGTGAGAACCATGCCGTTCGATCAGGCTCGGGAAAAGGGCCTTGCCGAGTACATCGGCGAAGAGGTTCTGGATGCCTTCCTCGATGCGGTTTACGAGCAGCATATCGAACAGGAGGCATCGGACTTCCGCGTGGTGTACACCCCGTTGAACGGCACGGGCCTTGAATGCGTCACGCGTATCCTCGAGCGCATCGGTGTGAACGATGTCCATGTGGTGCCGGAACAGGAAAAGCCCGACGGCAATTTCCCTACCTGCCCGTATCCCAATCCCGAGATCCGCGAAGCGCTGGAATGCGGCATATCCCTGTGCGAACAAGTGCATCCCGACCTGCTGCTTGCCACCGACCCCGACTGTGACCGTGTGGGAACGGCCGTGAAGGACGGCGACGATTATCAGCTGCTCTCAGGCAACGAGATAGGCGTCCTGCTGCTCGACTTCATCTGCCGCATGCGCAAGGAAAACGGCACCCTGCCGGAAAGCCCCGTTGCCGTAACCACCATCGTCTCAACCAGCTTGGCCGATGCCGTGGCTGCCAAGTACGGTGTTCAGATGCGCCGTGTGCTCACCGGCTTCAAGTACATCGGCGGCGTTATCGCCGAGCTCGAGCAGGCAGGTGCCCCCGAGCGCTTCGTGTTCGGGTTCGAGGAAAGCTACGGCTACCTTGCGGGCACCCATGCACGCGACAAGGACGCCGTGGTGGCTTCCATGCTCATCTGCCAGATGGCCCGCTACTATCGCATGCAGGGCAAGAACCTGTACCAGGCCATGCAGGATATCTACCGCGAGTTCGGTTTCCATCACAACCGCACGCTCTCCTTCGCGTTCGAGGGTGCGGCGGGCGCCCAGGCCATGGCGAATATCATGGCCGGTTTCCGCAAGAGCCAGCCTGCCGAAATCGCAGGGCTCAAGGTGAATGCTTTCCTCGATTATCAGGAAGGCGTCGGCGGCCTTCCCAGCGCCAATGTGCTTCAGTTCGACTTGGAACAGGGCAACAAGGTCATCGTGCGTCCCAGCGGCACCGAGCCCAAGGTGAAGGTGTACCTGTTCACGGTGGGCTCCAGCGCAGAAGAGGCGGTTGCCACCGGCGATGCGCTGGCCAAGCAGATGTCCGGCTACATGGGCTAGGGGAGTGCCTTCGTGTCGGAAGAGAAGAAATACTCGCTGATCAGCGTTGATGTCGGTACCGATGAAGAGGTGCTGCATGTGGATGCCTCGGGCGTCCATGTCCAAAGCGCCCCGCATCCCGGTGCCGATGTGCCCTCCGATGGCCCTTGCCCAGGCAGCGGCCCTGTCGAATCGCAGCGGGAATCCGCACCTTCCGCCGATGCTGCCACCGTGGTTTCCCGGGAACAGGCAGGCCATAGCGCCGCTGCCGCCCAGGGCGCTCGGCATTCGCAAGACAGCTACCATGCCACCGAAGAGGACCTTGAGGGCCCGGTTCCCATGGCCGGTGTGCAGAAGCTCATCATCGCCGTGGTGATCCTGTGCCTGGTGGGCTTTGCGGTCTACTTCGGCTTTGCCCACTAGGCCAGCGTAGGGGGGGTGCAGGTGTTCGAATCCGCCGAGACAGACAAGGGAAGGAAGGGCCTGAAGTGGCTTATCGCCCTGGTTGTTGCCATGGTGGGGCTTGCCGTGTGCCTGATGGTTGCATTCGCCTTCAATTCGTCCCGCGAGATGCACTCCTTCGCCGCCCAAGACGACACCGAGGCCATAGAGGCATCGAAGAGCAGCAAGCCGCAGGTGACCAATGCCTCTACCCAGGTAACCAACCTCATTGGATTGATGGGGCTTTCCGGCGATGCGGCAATTGCCAAGATCGGCCATGGTGCCGCCGTCCAGGACGAAGAACCCATGACGTCGGTGGGCTTCAGCAAAGAGATAACGGTTGTCCTCACCGATGAAAAGGGCGATTCCCTTTCTGGAACGCCCACGGTGACGCTTGGCCTTGATGCCGATGGCAACGTGGTGGCCGCTTCGTATTCAGCGCCGACCTCTTTGCTTGGGTATGGAAACATCGCCTTCGCCGATGCGGTGAGCAAGTTCCATATCGTGGAGAACATCCTTGCGAAGGCGGGGCTTTCCACGGTGCAGAAGGGCAGCGTCGAGCTTCCCGCCAAGGACGAGTACTCCACCTACGGCCCGGACCGCAAGACGCTCACCAGCGAAACCTATACGTTCAACGGCTCCGCCGAGATGACGGGCACTGCCTATTCCTGGACCGCAACCTTGGATTATGACTATGCCGAGGCCAACAAGAAGGGCGACCTTGCCTACACGGTGAAGAAGATCGCCGTTTCCGTTATGCGCTCCTAGTCACGGAGGATCCTGCTCCCCCTCCGGGGCTTCAGCGCCGGTTCCTTTCTTGCGTCGATATCCCGCTTCCTTTGAAGCATGATCGCAACAAGTGATTGCTATACTTTGCGGAAAGTCTTGCTTGCTGGTGCTTCGCTCTGCTCATTTCGGCAAAGCGACATGCAGTTGCAATGGTGTTCTTAGGAGGCGGCAATGAAGCTGGGGTTCATCGGATGCGGGAACATGGCCAAGGCCATGATGAAGGGGATCATCAACAGCGGCGCGGTTGCTGCTGTTGATGTATACGGGTCGAACGCCCATGGGTCCAGTGCGCAGGCGGTTGCTGCCGAGTACGGCATCAACGCCGGCACCGACAACCTGGCAGTTGCCCAGGCTGCCGACATCCTGTTCTTGAGCGTGAAGCCCTACCAATACGAAGAGGTGATCGGCCGGATCCGTGAAGCCGTGCGTCCAGAGCAGGTGGTGGTGACCATCGCCCCGGGCAAGACCATTGCCTGGCTGGAGGAGCGTTTCGCGAAGCCGGTTCGCATAGTTCGCACCATGCCGAACACGCCGGCGTTGGTGGGCGAGGGGCTTACCGCGTACTGTGCAAACGACCTGGCAACTGCTGAAGATGTAGCGGCTGTTGAGGGCTTGCTTTCGAGCTTCGGCAAAACGGTGCAGCTGAAAGAGAGCCTGGTAGATGCCTGCAGCGCCGTTGGCGGCAGCACCCCTGCCTATGTATATATGTTCATCGAGGCCTTGGCCGACGCCGGTGTTGCCGAGGGGCTTCCCCGCGCTCAGGCCTACGAGATCGCGGCGCAGGCGGTCATGGGCTCGGCGAAGATGGTCCTGGAAACCGGCAAGCATCCCGGCGAGCTTAAAGACCAGGTAACCTCGCCTTCCGGCTCTACCATCAAGGGGTTGGAGGTTCTGGAGCAAAATGCTTTCCGCGGCACGGTTATCACTGCGCTGCGCACCGCCATCGGTGCGGCCCGCTCGCTGTAGTTTTTCAGGGCAGCGCAGTTAGCTGCCGGTGGATAGCGGCGCGTCCTCGCTGTAGCGGGGCGCGCCGTTTTGGTTTTCCGGGATGGAGCCTATCGGTCCCGCCCGTCCCCTGGTTGTTCACGTCCGATTCGCACGCGCTGCAATACTTGGCCTGCGATAGGGCAGGTTGCAGGTATATACTTCAATGCCATGATCGGAACCATCGTAAATACGTGCTGCATCCTTCTGGGCTCTGCCATCGGCAGCGTTGCCAAGAAGGGCCTGAAGCCCAAGTACCAAGAGGCTATCTTCGTGGCGCTCGGCGTTGCTACTGTGGGCATGGGCATCAATGCTGTGGTGCAGAACATGCCACACAGCTCGTATCCGGTGCTGTTCATCGCCAGCATGGCCATCGGCGCGGTGGTGGGCACTGTGCTCGATTTGGAGGGCCGTTTCAAGCGCGCGGTGGAAAAGCGCTCGAAGAAGAGCGATTCCGATTTCGCGAAGGGCCTTTCTACCGCCATCATGCTGTTTTGCGTGGGAACCCTTTCCATTCTGGGGCCGATCAACAGCGCTCTGTATGGCGACGAGACCTACCTGCTTACCAATGCCACACTTGACCTGGTTTCCTCCATGGTGTTCGGCGCCACGTTCGGTATCGGCATCGCGTTCGCTGCGGTGGTGCTGTTCTGCTGGCAGGGGGCCATCTACCTTCTGGCGAACGTCCTTGCGCCCCTTATGGGCGATGGTTTGATGTGCGAGATCGCCATCATCGGCGGCCTGCTCATCCTTGCAAGCGGCATCAACCTGCTCAAGCTCAAGGAGATCAGCACCATGAACCTGCTTCCCGCGCTGTTCGTTCCGCCCGTCTGGTTTGCCCTGGTATCTGCGGTGGGCAGCCTGTGCCAGTAGCGGCAGTCCCTCTTTAGCACGCTAAAGCAAGGCAGGCTTTTGAGCCTGTCGCGGAGGCAGCGGGCTCCTTTTGCTCGCGGGTTTTTCTCTGCTTCACGATTTCCGCCGGCGTGCCGATCGAGGGCCGAGTGTCCCGCTGTCTATGTTCGGGGCTCCGTTGCCCCGTTGGGGTTGCCGCTTGGGTCGGTGGCGGTTTTCGCGGCCGCAGGCATGCTCCACTCTGCTAAAGTACCTCTATTGGATTCAACTGCGCTTCAGTTGGCGCGGTCGTCGAAAGGACTTTGAACTATGGCTAGGGTGTACAACTTTTCCGCAGGCCCGGCAGTGCTTCCCGAAGAAGTGCTTCGCGAAGCCGCCGCAGAGATGCTCGACTACAAGGGTACGGGTATGTCGGTTATGGAGATGAGTCACCGCTCAGCTGCGTTCAAGGGCATCATCGAAGAAGCCGAGGCCGACCTGCGCGATCTCATGGGCATCCCCGACAACTACCATGTGCTGTTCCTTCAGGGTGGCGCCACGCAGCAGTTCGCGGCAATCCCCATGAACCTCATGCTGAACGGCAAGGCCGACTACATCGTTTCCGGCTCTTGGTCGAAGAAGGCCTTCAAAGAGGCAAAGATCTTCGGCGACGCGCGTTGCGTCGCCTCCAGCGAGGACGAGAACTTCTCCTATATCCCCAACGTCGATGATCTTGAATTCCGCAGCGATGCCGACTATGTCTATATCTGCGAGAACGAGACCATCTACGGCACGCATTACCATAAGCTTCCCGAAACGGGCGATATCCCGCTGGTGAGCGATGTTTCCTCGTGCTTCCTTTCCGAACCCATCGACGTCTCGAAGTACGGCCTGGTGTACGGCGGCGTGCAGAAGAACATCGGTCCTGCCGGTGTCGTCATCGTTATCGTGCGCGACGACCTGGTGAAAGAGGAGTGGCTCCCCAATACGCCCACCATCATGCGCTACAAAACCCAGGTGGATGCAGGCAGCATGTCGAACACCCCTCCGTGCTACGGCATCTACATCTGCGGCAAGGTGTTCAAGTGGCTGAAGGCCCAGGGCGGCCTAGAGGCCATGAAGAAGCGCAACGAGGATAAGGCGGCCTTGCTCTACGATTACCTTGACTCCACCGACTTCTATACGGCAACCGCCCGC
>CAVDDI010000044.1:0-11138 GCA_963607675.1 bacterium
GTGAACTACGAAGAGCTGCGTGAAGAGATAAAGAACGCCATGAAGGCGAAGGACAAGCCACGCCTGAGCATCCTCCGCCAGGTTCTGGGCGAGGTGAAGAACATCGAGGTGAACGAGCGACGCGAGATCACCCCGGCCGATGTGGACGCCATGCTCAAGCGCACCATCAAGCAGGCCAAGGAAACGCTGGACGGCTCCATCAAGGCGGGCACCGACCAGGAGCGCACCGACACGCTTGCCGCCCAGGTTGAGATCCTGGAAGGCTATCTGCCCAAGCAGGTTTCCGGCGAGGAGCTAACCGCCCTTATCGATGCTGTGCTTGCGGAAACCGGCGCATCCACCAAGAAGGAGATGGGCAAGGTCATGGGCGCCCTTACCCAGAAGACCGGCGGCAACTTCGACAAGGCCGCGGCTGCCAAGGAGCTGCAGGGACGCTTGGCGTAGTCGGGGCGCCTCGGCGCATCGCCAGTGGTAAACTATCGAACCGTATGCCCCAACTGCTTTTCGTGGGGCAAAGCATACCGATTCATCCATTCAACCGGCGGGCGATATCATCGGTCGTTTCCGCCAAGGAAGAGAGCATGAGCATGAGCAAGGGAACCTATTCCTTTACCACTCCCATTTACTACGTGAACGCGGCACCGCACCTGGGCACCGCCTATACCACGGTTTCCGCCGACGCGGTTGCGCGCTACCAGCGCATGAACGGCTACGACGTGGCCTTCGTCACCGGCATGGACGAGCACGGCCAGAAGGTTGCCGACACCGCCGCATCCAAGGGCATGACCCCGCAGGATTGGTGCGATTCCATGGAGCCGGCCTTCCGCGATTGCTGGGACATGCTCGACATCACCTACACCGACTTCGTGCGCACCACCGAGCCGCGCCATGCCCGCACGGTGAAGAAGTTCTGGCAGGACCTTTTCGACAAGGGCTACTGCTACAAGGGCTCCTACGAGGGCTGGTACTGCGTACACGAGGAAACCTACTACAACGAGAGCGACCTTCTGAAGAACGATGAAGGCGAGTTCGTTTGCCCCGACTGCAAGCGCCCCGTGCAGAAGGCCAGCGGCGAGGAGAACTGGTTCTTCAAGCTTTCCGAGTTCCAGGAGCCGCTGCTGAGGTTCTACGAGGAGAACCCCGAGTTCATCCGTCCTGAAACCCGCAAGAACGAGATCGTGCAGTTCGTGAAGAGCGGCCTGAAGGACCTTTCCATTTCTCGCTCCACCTTCGACTGGGGCGTTCCGCTGCCGTTCGACGAGGGGCACGTTGCCTACGTATGGGCAGACGCGCTGCTGGCGTACTTCACCGGCATCGGCTACGGCGACCCCGAGCGCGAAGGCGAGTTCGAGCAGCGCTGGCCCATGCAGTACCACTTCGTGGGCAAGGACATTACCCGTTTCCACTGCGTTATCTGGCCCGCCATGCTCATGGCGGCCGGCCTGCCCGTCACGCACACTGTGTTCGGCCACGGCTTCCTGCTCACCAAGGGCGAGAAGATGTCGAAGTCGAAGGGCAACGCGGTGAAGCCCGCCGACCTGGTGCGCGCCTTCGGTGTGGATGCTTACCGCTACTACTTCCTTTCCGATGTGCAGTTCGGCCACGATGGCTCCATCTCCATCGAGCGCATGGTCCAGGTGTACAACGCCGACTTGGCCAACACCTGGGGCAACCTGTGCAGCCGCGTGTTCAACATGACCAAGAAGTACTTCGAGGGCAAGGTCCCCGCCGCCCCTGCCGGCGCCGAGCAGAACCCGCTGCGCCAGATCTCCGACGAGCTGTACGCCGAGTACGACGCCTGCATGGGCAAGGTCGACTTCACCGGTGCCGCCGCTGCGGTGCAGAAGCTGGCCGGCCGCGTGAACCTCTATGTAGAGGAATCGGCTCCGTGGAACCTTGCCAAGAGCGAGGAAACCGCAGGTGAGCTGGCTGCCGTCATCTACAACGCGCTGGAGGCCATCCGCATCATCGCGCTGTACATGGCGCCGTTCATGCCCCGCACCTCTGCCGAGGTGTTCCGTCGTCTGAGCCTGGGCGACATCACGGCTGTCACCGATATCGAGGGCGCAACGGCGTGGGGCCAGCTGCAGGCCGGCAGCGCCGTTTCCGTGGGCGACCCGCTGTTCCCCCGCCTGGACGCGGATGCCATCGACCTTTCCATCGAGTAGCTAGCACGCGCAGTCGCATGCCAGCCGAAACCCAAGATCAATCGCTGAACGCCGCCTTCGTGGAGGAGGAGGCGTTCAGCGTTTCCTTTTTCCAGAAGCGCAAGCACCATAAGTACCGCGAGGTCGCAGCGCCCGCGCTCGAAGGCCCGGTGGCCGACACGCATGCGCACTTGCAGATGCTGCGCAATCCCGGCGCGGAATTGGCACGTTGCGCCTACCATAACGTGCGCTTCGTGTGCGCCATGTGCGACCCAGCCGATGGTGTGGGCGAAGGCGATGTCGAGGCCGATGCCGGGGTGGAAGGCGCTTCGCAGCCTGGCTACGATGGCTCCCTCCCGACGTTTCAGTGCCTTGAGCAGTGGGTTTCCGACGCCCGTGCCGAGCTTGATGCCGCTGGCCTGGGCGAATACGCCCCTCGCATTCCACAGCTGCGCATAGCGGTGGGCGTTCACCCGCACAACGCGCGCCTGTGGGATACCCGCATGGAGCGTCTGATGCTGCGCCGCCTGGCCGATCCGCGGGTGTGCGCCTTGGGCGAGGTGGGGCTTGATTATCACTACGATCTTTCGCCGCGTGCGGCACAGCGCGGGGTGTTCCGCCGGCAGATCCAGCTGGCGAAGCTCGCAGGCTTGCCGCTTATCCTGCACATGCGCGAGGCGCACGACGAAGGTCTGGCCATCTTGGAGGAAGAGGGCTTCCCTCAAGCCGGTGTGCTGCTGCATTGCTTCAACCTGGACGAGCAGGCGCTGGAGCCGTGGGCGCAGCATGGCTGCTTCATCGCCTACGGTGGCCCCCTTACGTTCAAGAAGGCCGAAGAGGTGCGCGCCGCCGCCACCAAGGTGCCGCACAGCCTCCTGCTCACCGAAACCGACAGCCCGTACATGACGCCCGAGCCTATGCGCGGGGTGGATTGCGGCCCGGCGCATGTGGTGTTCACTGCGCAGAAGCTTCTGGAGGTGCTGGGCTGCGAGACCGCTCAGCAGCGCGAAGATCTTCTGGCCCAGGTGTACGCCAACGCCCTTGGCCTGTTGAACCGCCAGCCCACCGAGTGGCAGCGTGATGCGTTCGCGCGCCTGCAAGGCTAGGCTTTCCATGGACAAATGGCTCATCATCAACGGCAGCCCGCGCATCAACGGCAAGAGTGCCCGGGTGGTGCGCCTGCTTATGGCGCAGCTGGAGCATTCCCGGCCGCAGGTTGGGCTGGAGCTGTTCGAGGTAGCTGCCGCCCAGGTGGAAGGCTGCAACGGCTGCGCGTACTGCGAAACCGCCGGCGCATGCATCTATGAAGACGACATGACGGGGCTGATGCAGCAGCTGGAGCAGGCGCAGCGTGTGCTGATGGTCATGCCCATCTACTTCGCCGGCGCGCCCTCGCAGGCAAAGGCCATGCTCGACCGAATGCAGCCCTACTTCTGGGAGTACCTGAAGCGCAAGCGTGCCGGGTTGCCGCCGGCAGAAAAGCGCCCGCTCACCTTGTTCGTGTTGGGCGATGGGGGCGACCCGCACGGTTTCGAGCCGTTGGTGGCCACCGTGCGCTCCAGCATGGCGCTGGCCGGCTTCGCCATCGATGAAGTGGTGCCCTTGGTGGGGCTTAGATCTATCCGCCGCGAGGACTTGGGAAAGTGGGGCGCCTGATGGGCAAGCTCTCTTACTTGGCTTCCGTCTCGGAAACCCGTGCCGTGCTCGAAGCGCATGGCCTTATGACGAAGAAGGCCCTGGGCCAGCACTTCCTTATCAACGATGGAGTGGTGGAAAAGATCTGCAACCTGGCCGAGCTGTGCCCGGCAGATAACGTCCTGGAAGTGGGCCCGGGCATCGGCACGCTCACCGTTGCGCTGCTGCAGCGCGCCGGCATGGTTGCCTCCATCGAGATGGACGCCGACCTGCCCGCCGTGCTGGCCGAGACCTGCGCCGAGTGGGCCGACCGCTTCACGTTGATCCCGGGCGATGCCCTGGCTGTTCCGCCTGAGCAGGTGCCCTTCGCCCCGAGCAAGCTGGTGTCGAACCTGCCCTATGCGGTGGCCGCCACCATCATCCTCGACTTTTTCGAGCGTTATGAGGGCCTGCAGAGCCAAACGGTTATGGTGCAGGCCGAGGTGGCCGACCGCATGTGCGCCAAGGTTGGCACCAAGAACTACGGCGCGTACACGGTGAAGCTGGGCCTGTTGGCCGAATACCATGGCCGCTTCCCCGTTTCTGAGGGCAACTTCTTCCCGCCGCCGCGCGTGAAGAGCGCCGTTATCCGCATGGACCGCCGCGCAGAGCAGCTTCCGGAGCCGTTGATGAAGGCCGCCATGACCATGGCCGATGCTGCCTTCGCCACGCGCCGCAAGACCATAGCCAACTCCATGAAAACCTATTTCGGCAATCCCGCAACGGCCGACGAGCTTATGCTGGCCAACATCCCCGATGTGCTGCAGCGCGCCGGCGTGTCGGCGAAGAGCCGCGGCGAATCGCTGGAGCGCGAGGCGTTCATCGAGTTGGGACATGCGTACCTGGAGCTTCATGCCCAGGCCTAGGAAACAATCCACCACGCGCCGTACGCTGCATTTCTACTGGCAGGTAACGAAGAACCACAAAGGCTACTTCTTCGGGCTGATGTTCAGCACCTTCGCATTCGTGGCCCTGCTCACCTACGGCAACCCGTATGTCATGAGCCTCATCGTTGACAAGGTGAGCCAGCAGCCTGTGGAAGCCAGCCAGGTGCTTTCTGCCTATGGCCCGTTCGTGTTGGCGCTCATCCTTATCAACGTGTTCGGCCAGGCGGCCAGCAAACTGCAGGACTACACGCTGTACAAGCTGGAAATAGCCGCCAGCTACGACTTGGCCACCATGAGCTTCGATGCGCTGTGCAACCAGAGCATGAGCTTCCATTCCAACCGCTTCGGCGGCACGCTGGTAAGCCAAACCTCCAAGTTCATGAGCGCGTACAACCAGATAATCGAAACCATCAACTTCCCGTTCATGCCGGTGCTGTGCTCCATCGTGTTCACCTGCGGGATACTGGCGCCGCGCGTGCCGCTGTACGTGGCCATCCTTATGCTGCTGCTGGTTGTGTATGCCAGCGTTTCGTACTACATGTACAAGCGCATTCTCTCGCTGAACGAAAAGGCGGCGGGTGCGCAGAACAACCTTTCGGGCGAGCTTTCCGATTCGGTGGCGAACATCCTGGCCGTGAAAACCTATGGCCGCGAAGATTACGAGCGCGGGCTGTTCGACGCAGCGAACAGGGAAGTGGTGCTGCGCGATTCCAAGCGCATGTGGGCATCGCTTACCCGCGGCATCATAACGGCGTGCATCACCGTGGTCATCATGAGTGTGGTTGCCGTGTTCATCGCGGGCGGCAACGCGTGGTTCGGCATCACGCCGGGCACGTTGGTGCTCATGTTCACCTACACCTACACCATCACCAACCAGTTCAACTTCATAAACAACGGCTTGCAGCGCTTCAACCGCGCCTTCGGCGACGCCAGCGGCATGACGGTTGTGCTGGACGAGCCGCGCCTGGTGGACGACAAGCCCAATGCCCCCGACCTTCAAGTGACCGAAGGGGCCATCCAGTTCAAGGACATCGACTTCTTCTACAC
This sequence comes from bacterium, assembly GCA_963607675.1. Taxonomy (GTDB): domain Bacteria; phylum Actinomycetota; class Coriobacteriia; order Coriobacteriales; family Eggerthellaceae; genus Anaerotardibacter. The sequence goes on from CAVDDI010000044.1 coordinate 5,756, forward strand.
CGACGGCAATGCGCGCACTCAGGTGTTCGATAGGTTCTGCCTGGACATTCCCGCAGGTCAACGCGTTGGCCTGGTTGGCATGAGCGGTGCGGGCAAAACCACGTTGACCAAGCTGCTGCTGCGCCTTTCCGATATCCAGGAGGGCAGCATCTTGGTGGATGGACAGAACATCGCCGACTGCACGCAGCAGAGCCTGCGCCGTCAGATTGCCTATGTGCCGCAGGAAGCGCTGCTGTTCCACCGCACCATCGCCGAGAACATATCGTACGGTCGCCCCGATGCCACGTTGGAGGAGGTTCGCCGGGCTGCCGCCCAGGCCAATGCGCTGGAGTTCATCGAGCGCTTGCCCCAGGGCTTCGACACGGTAACCGGCGAACGTGGCGTGAAGCTTTCGGGCGGGCAGCGCCAGCGCATCGCCATCGCCCGCGCCCTGCTTGCCGATTGCCCGGTGCTGGTGCTGGACGAGGCCACCAGCGCGCTTGACTCGGAAAGCGAGAAGCTGGTGCAGGATGCGCTGGAAACGCTGATGCGCGGGCGTACCTGCATTGTGGTGGCGCACCGTCTTTCCACCGTTGCCAACCTTGACCGCATCGTGGTGCTGGACGGCGGCAAGATCGTGGAAGACGGCCCCCATGCCCAGCTGGTGGAACAGGGCGGGGAGTATGCCCACCTATGGGGCCGGCAAACCGGTGCCTACCTGCAGTAGCCCACCGCCGCGCCAGCAGGCACGCCAGCAGGGACAGTCCCTCTTTAGCACGCTAAAGCGGGTGTCCCATGCGTAGCCCTGTGCGTGGGGCTCCTCTGCACGTATGGGCGGAAAATGTAGATTGCCCCGTAGCATTCGGCGCGATGTTAGACTAGCCGAGTATTTTTATGTCCAAAACCGAAAGAATGTCACTATATGGATCTCGCAAAACAGGCACAGATTATCGACAACATCCACGAAACGCTTAGCCAGTACGTTGGCCAGAAGCTGAAGGTCCGCGCCAACATGGGCCGCTCCAAGATCGTGGAAAGCGAAGGCGAGCTGAAGCAGGTTCACCCGCAGCTGTTCATCATGGAAGTGAAGCGCAAGCGCGGCACCGCTGCCCGTCAGTCCTATCAGTACGTCGATGTGCTTACCGGCATGGTTGAGCTTAGCCAGGACGGCGAACCTATCTTCGGTGACTTCATCGAGGAAGATGTGGTTGAGGAGCCGGTTCCAGCCGCGAAGCTCGAGCTGTAACCAAGCCGCATATGTCACAGCTGGTTTTCCGAAAATCATCTGTTGACGGACTTATCGGTTCTGGTATTATAAATCCTCGCTGAAGCGATCAGCGCTTCGGGCGGTTAGCTCAGGGGGAGAGCGCCACCTTGACACGGTGGAGGTCACTGGTTCGATCCCAGTATCGCCCACCATCTATTTCAGCCTGGAAGGTGTCAACTTCCAGGCTTTTCTTTTTCCGCCGCTTATTCGGTGCGGTTCGGTTGCCCCAGTGAACGGGGCAGGGAGGAAAGCGATGCATACCAACATATCCTTGCAGCAGCTGCGTTACATCATCGAAGTGGCCGAATGCGGTTCAATCAACGCCGCCAGCCAGCAGCTCTACGTTTCCCAACCCACGCTTTCCACCACCATCAAGGACACCGAGCAGGAGTTGGGCATCTCCATCTTCAATCGCACGAATCGCGGTATCACCCTCACCAACGAGGGCACGGAGTTCATCGGCTATGCGCGCCAGATCCTGCAGCAGTTCGACCTGTTCGAGGCGCGCTATTCCAATGCCGGCAGCACCGCGGCGGGCAGGCTGTGTGTTTCCTCGCAGCACTACGCCTTCTGCGTGCACGCCTTCGTGGACTTGGCGGAAGAGTACGACGAGGAAGAGTACAACTTCTCGCTGCGCGAAACGCGTACGGCAGAGGTCATCGAAGACGTGAAGGAGTTCCGAAGCGAAATCGGCGTGCTGTACCTTTCCGAGTTCAACCGCAAGGTGCTTACCAAGGCCTTCACCGATGCCGGCCTTACTTTCACCCCGCTGTTCGAGGCGCACCCGCATGTGTTTGTGGGCATGAACCATCCGCTTGCTGGGCGCACCAGCCTGAAGCCCGAAGACCTGCAGGACTATCCGCGCTACTCGTTCGAGCAGGGAACGAACAACTCGTTCTTCTTCTCGGAAGAGCCGCTTTCGCACCTGCCGCACAAGCAGAACATCACCTATTACGACCGCGGCACGCTCACCATCCTGCTGAACCGCCACAACGGCTATACCATTTCCACCGGTGTGCTCTCCGGCGAGATGGCCGAGGACGTTCGCTCCATCCCGCTGGAAGTGGACGAAACCATGACGGTTGGGTACCTGTACCACGCCGAGCGCCCCTTTTCGCCCCTGGCGCAACGCTACATCGAGAAGTTGCGCGCCTACATCGAGGACAACCCCACGGTAACCACGTATTACCCCGTGAAGTAAGCTCTGCCTGGCAGTGACCTTGTTGGCCGCCTCCCGATCTTTCTGCTTTCTGAAGAAGGATAGGCCTGCGAATGCGACAACTTGCCCCATCTTCTTCCGCTCACCGATACGGCTCTACCGCTCCTGCGATGAGATACCTTCGGGACAATATACTTTGCACTGTTGTGTCTGCCCTCACTGGTTGGGGGCAGTTTTCATTCTATTGTTGAATTTCCCTTATTATTAAGGGCAAGGACAAAGAGCCGTTCGGCGTGCTGGCTGCAGGGGTGAGCCCTCCCGTGAAAGCAGCTCAGCAGGCCGGCGGAATTAGGAAGGGAGGAGCGTTGGCAACGCTGTCAGTAGAGCCCCGATCTGCCGCCGACGCAAAGATCGAATCGTACGTTGCACGCTTCGAGCGCAGAGTAGAAGCCACTCCGCCTGGTCAGTGCCCCTTGGCGTTCCAGGCTTCGTTCTTGGAGGCGGGTGCGCTGCAGACTTGCGGCAAATGCGTGCCCTGCCGTGATGGCCTGCCCAAACTGGCCGAAATGATGCGTTCCCTCTCGGAGTGCCGCGCAACCGCCGAAACGGTTGAGACTATGCGCACGTTGGCGCAGATGATCCGCGACACGTCCGATTGCGCCATCGGCTACGAGGCTGCTCAGGCCGCGCTTGATTCGCTGGACACCTTCGCTTCCGAAATCGAAGAGCATATCTCCAACCATGCATGCAGTGCCGGCATGGGTCAAAGCGTCCCTTGCGAAACCATGTGCCCGGCGCACGTCGATGTTCCGGCGTACATCGCCATGGTGGCAGAAGGAGATTACTCCGGCGCCGTTCAGATGATCCGCAAGGACAACCCGTTCCCCACGGCTTGCGCGCTGGTATGCGAGCATCCGTGCGAAAAGCGCTGCCGCCGCATCCTCATCGATGCTCCGCTGAACATCCGCGGCATCAAGAAGTTCGCGGTGGACAACGCTGCTGCCGACAAGGTTCCCACCCCCAAGCGCCTTCCCGACACGGGCAAGCGCATCGCCGTCGTCGGTGGCGGCCCTTCCGGCCTTACCTGCGCTTACTTCAGCGCTTTGATGGGGCACAAGGTAACGGTGTTCGAGATGCACCGTGCCATGGGCGGCATGATGCGCTACGGCATCCCTGCCTACCGCTTCCCGCGTGAACGCTTAGACGAGGACATCAACGCCATCCTTTCGGTGGGCAACATCGAGGTTCAGTACAACGCCTATGTGGACGAAGCTGCCATGCGGCGCATCGCCGACGAGTACGATGCCGTCTACGTTGCCATCGGCGCCCATACCGGCAAGACGCTGCGTTTGGACAACTGCGATGCCGAAGGCGTTTACAGTGCCGTTGAGCTGTTGGGCCAAATCGGTGACGACCAGTATCCCGACTTCACTGGCAAAGACGTGGTGGTTATCGGCGGCGGCAACGTTGCCATGGACTGCGCCCGTACTTCCGTGCGCGCCGGTGCTGCCTCGGTAACGGTTGCCTACCGTCGCCGTCAGGCCGACATGACCGCGCTTGACGCGGAAATTGAATCCGCTGTGGCCGAAGGCGTGGAAATGGCCATTCTGGAGGCACCGGCTTCCGTGGAGGTGAACGAGGAGGGGCATTGCACTGCGCTCATCACCCAGCCGCAGATGATCGGCCCGGTGAAGGGTGGTCGCCCGACGCCGGTTACCGCCTCCAAGCCTGAGCGCCGTATCTCTGCCGATGTGATCCTCATCGCGGTTGGGCAGGACATCGTTTCCGAGCCCTTCGCTGCGTTCGGCATGGAAACCAACTGGGGCAAGTTCGTTGCCAACGGCGAGCTTGAATCGCCAGGGCTGCCTGGCGTGTTCGTCGGCGGCGACTGCCAAAGCGGCCCTTCCACCGTTATCAAAGCCATCGGCGCCGGCAAGGTTGCCGCCCGCAACATCGACGAGTACTTGGGCTTCCACCACACGCTCAACATCGATGTTCAAGCCCCTGTTCCCGTTCAGAACGATCGCACGCCGAAGGGCCGTGTGGAGATCGCCGAGCGTCCTGCGCGCGAGCGCAAGTGCGACTATGAGGGCGTTGAGCTGGGCATGAGCCTGGAAGAGGCCAAGCAGGAATGCGGTCGTTGCCTCAGGTGCGACCATTTCGGTGCCGGCGTTCAGGTAGGGGGCAGGGTTCAGTATGTCTAACCCTCAAACGGTTGCCGCATCCTGCTGCGCAGCCAAGGCTGTTGCGCTTACCGTGAACGGCAGGCAGGTAACCGCGCCCGAAGGCACCACCATACTCGAGGCCGCAAAGCTGGCCGGCGTGCATATTCCCACGCTGTGCTACTTGAAGGAGCGCAACGAGATTGCCTCGTGCCGTATATGCGTGGTCGAAGTGGAAGGCCTGGACAGCCCCGTGCCTGCCTGCTCCACGCTAGTGCGCGAGGGCATGGCAGTGGTAACCGAGTCAGATCGCATCGCGAGCTATCGCCAGATAGCCATGGACCTCATCCTTTCCGATCACGGCCTGAACACCACGAACCATTGCCTTTCCTGCAAGAAGAACGGCGGCTGCGAGCTGCAGTCCGTTGCGCGGGAGCTAGGTGTGATGGAGCCCACGTTCGGCGAGCAGGCCGAGCGCAAGCCCGTGTTCGATTCCAACCCGTTCATCAGCTTCGACCCCAACCTGTGCATCCGCTGCCAGCGCTGTGTGGGCGCCTGCAACAACGCGGCGGGCAACCATACGCTCCATGCTGCGAAGCGTGGCCTGCGCACCAGCATCGAGGCTCCGTTCGGCCCCGATTGGAAAGCCACCCATTGCGAGTCGTGCGGCAACTGCGTGCAGGCATGCCCCACGGGCGCGCTTACCATGAAGCGCCGCGCCGATTACCGCGAGTGGGAGGTCGAGCGCGTTCTTACCACGTGCCCGCACTGTGCCACGGGTTGCCAGTACAACCTCATCGTCAAAGACGGCAAGAT
>CAVDDI010000045.1:0-10959 GCA_963607675.1 bacterium
GGGCGTTGCGGAGGCGAACTAGCATGCACGGCGTACGCGCATCGCAGCCTAACCTGGAAGGCATCACCCCGTACGACCCGAAGTACCTGCCGGCGAAGATCTACCTTTCCGCGAACGAGAACCCCAGCAACGTGCCCGAGGAAGTGCAGCTGGAGATCCGCAAGGCGCTGAAGGGCTTTTCCTTCAACCGGTACCCCGACCCGCTGGCCAACGAGCTGCGCAGCCTTATCGCCGAGGCCAACGGCCTTTCCCGCGAAAACGTGCTGTTGGGCAACGGCGGCGACGAGCTGCTGTTCAACCTGGCGCTTTGCTGGGGCGGCCCCGGGCGCAAGTTCTTGAATGTGCCGCCGACGTTCTCGGTATACGAGGCCAACGCGCATCTTACCGGCACGGAAGTGGTGAACATCCCTCGCAAGGAGAACTTCGACATAGACGAGGAAGCTGTGCTTACCCGTATGGCCGAAGGCGACATCGACTTCGCGGTTATCACCAGCCCGAACAACCCCACCGGCAAGATGGCCAGCGAGACGTTCCTGAAGAAGCTGCTCGACTCCTCTGATGCGCTTGTCATGGTAGACGAGGCGTACTTCGAGTTCAGCCGATTCTCCATGCGCCCGTACCTGGACCAGTACGAGAACCTCATCATCCTGCGCACCTTCTCGAAGGCGTTCAGCTTGGCGGGCGTGCGCATGGGCTACGTGCTGGCTAACCCGGGCGTTATCCGCGAGTTCCTGAAGGTACGCCAGCCCTATTCGGTGGATTCGGTTTCCCAGGCCATTGCCACGGCGGTGTTCAAGAACCGCTCGCTGTTCGTGCCGGGCATCAACCAGATCATCGAGCAGCGCGGCGTGCTCATCGAGGAGCTGAACAAGCTGCCGGGCGTCACTGCCTTCGACTCCGACTCCAACTATGTGCTGTTCCGTGTGAGCGGCGCCGACAAGGTGTGGGAGCAGCTCTACGATCGAGGCGTGTTGGTGCGCGATTTCTCGCATGCGCAGTACCTTACCGACTGCCTGCGCGTGTCGGTGGGCTCGCCTGAGGAAAACAAGGAATTCCTGGCCGCATTGGCCCAGATCCTGGATGAACGGGGGTAAACCTGATGGCAGGTAACCGCAGCGCGAATATCACGCGTACCACGAAGGAAACCGATATCTCCTTGGCGCTGGATATCGACGGCGTGGGCACAACCAACGTCGATACCGGCATCGCCTTCTTCGACCACATGCTGGATGCCTTTGGCCGGCACGGCCTGTTCAGCCTGAACGTGAAGGCGAAGGGCGATATCGAGGTGGACGCCCATCATACCGTAGAAGACGTGGGCATCGTGCTTGGCCAGGCGTTTGCCCAGGCCATGGGCGAAAAGCGCGGCATAAACCGCTTCGCCTCGCAGTACCTTCCCATGGACGAGACGCTGGTGCTTGCCGCGGTGGACATCTCGGGGCGCGGCCAGCTGCACTGGGACGTGGATGTGCCGCTGTGCCTGCTGGGCCAGTTCGACACCTCGCTTGCCAAGGAGTTCTTCATCGCGTTCGCCACGAACGCGGGCGTTACCCTGCATGTGCGCATGCTGGCGGGCGAAAACGCGCACCACATCGTGGAGGCTTGCTTCAAGGCCGTTGGCCGCGCCATGTGCCAGGCACTGGAAGTGAACCCGCGCATTGCCGACCAGCTGCCCTCTACCAAGGGGATGCTGTAGATTCGTTTGCCGGGTTCGGGCTGCCCGCAGGTTGCTTGTGGGAGCGCCTTGATGGGCTGCGGCTTCGCGGCCCAGCTTGGAATCTGTTCGCCCTGCTTCTTCCCGGCACAACGCGTACGAAACATTGGCGCGCTAGAGTGGGGGAAGGAACCGAATTGGCCGAAAGGTTGTTTGATAGATGATCGCAGTGGTTGATTACTGCAAGGGAAACCTGAAAAGCGTGGAGCGCGGGCTTCGCGCGGTGGGTGGCGATGCCCACATCACCGACAGCCCGCAGGTCATAGCTGCGGCCGATGCTGTGGTGCTGCCTGGCGTGGGCGCCTTCGCCGATGCTTCCGCCACCATGTTGCAAACCGGCCAGATGGAAGCCGTGCGCGCCGCCATCCAGGCAGGCAAGCCGTTCCTGGGCATCTGCCTGGGCGAGCATCTGCTGTTCGAAAGCGGCGTGGAAGGCGCGGTGGGCCCTGGTGCCGATGGCGCGGTGGGCGATGCGAACCTGCCCGTTGGCTTGAGCGTGGTCCCCGGCACGGTGGCCCGCATGCCCAACGTCGATGCGCAGGGCGCTGCGTACAAGGTGCCGCATGTTGGCTGGAACTCCGTCGATTTCACGGAGGGCTCCTGCCCCCTGTTCGAGGGCATACCCTCGGGCGAGTTCTTCTACTTCACGCACAGCTACATCGCCCCCGAAAACGACTTCACGGTGGCAACCACCACGCATTCGGTAACCTTCCCCTGTGCGGTGCAGAAGGGCAATGTGTTCGGCGTGCAGTTCCACCCCGAGAAATCTTCCGATGCCGGCGCCAAGGTGCTGGCCAACTTCCTTAAAGTAGTAGAGGCCTGCAAATAGCCCGTGCCCAAAGGGCGTCCCTTCCCGGGCGCGCTTCGGTGCCGGCACCTGCCAGTCAGGCGAAAGGAACATCATGGACATTCTTCCCGCTATCGATATCCTAGGCGGCAAAGCGGTTCGCCTGGCGAAGGGCGACTACAACGCCGTTACCGTGTACAACGACAACCCGGTTGCGCAGGCGGCCCAGTTCAAGGAACAGGGTGCTTCCTGGATCCATGTGGTCGACCTGGACGGCGCGCGCAGCGGCATCCCCGAGAACATCGACGCCATCGAGCGCATCATCAAGGAAACCGGCTTGAAGATCGAGGTGGGCGGCGGCATCCGCAACCTGGAAACCATCGATCGCCTTGCCGCCGCAGGCGTTTCGCGCGTGGTGCTGGGAACCACGTTGGTAACCAACCCCGAGTTCGCCAAGGAAGCGCTGGCGAAGTACCCCGACATGCTTACGGCGGGCATCGACGCCAAGAACGGCGAGGTTGCCGTGGCCGGTTGGCGCGAAGGCGCCGGCGTCCCTGCCGAAGAGCTTATCGCCGAAGTGGGCAAGCTGGGCTTCAAGCACCTGGTGTATACCGACATATCGCGCGATGGCATGCAAACGGGCATCGATGCGCAGCGCTACGTGGAGGTGGCGCGCGTGTTCGGTAACCCGGTCATCGCATCGGGCGGTGTTGCCAGCATCGATGATGTGAGGAACCTGGCTGCCGTATCCGCTTACATCGAGGGCGTCATCGCAGGTCGCGCGGTGTACGAGGGCTCGCTTGATGTGGCGCAGGCTTGCGCGCTTTGCGGGGAGGCGAAGTAGCCTCGAATCCTGGGCTTGCGCCCCGGCCCGCTGTTCTGCGGCGAAAGAGCGCACGGCAGGCGAAGCGGCCGGCACCCAAGCGGGCGGCAAGGGGAAGATTCCCATTTGAAACGGGCCAGTTGGCAATGCAGCGAAAGGAAACCAATGCTTACCAAACGCGTGATACCTTGCATGGACGTGAAGGACGGCCGCGTGGTGAAGGGCGTCAACTTCGTGAACCTTCGCGATGCGGGTGACCCCATCGAGCTGGCCCAGCGCTACGACGAGCAGCGTGCCGACGAGGTTATCTTCCTTGACATCACGGCTACGCACGAGGGCCGCGCCACCACGGTGGACATGGCCAGCCGCGCAAGCGAGGAGCTGCACCTGCCCTACTGCGTGGGCGGCGGCTTCCGCAGCGTTGCCGATATCCGCACCATGATCGCCGCCGGCGCCGACAAGGTTTCGGTGAACTCCGCTGCCATCGCCGACCCAAGCCTTATCACCACGGCCGCGGCGGCCTTCGGCACGCAGGCCATCCTGTGCGCCATCGATGCCAAGCAGGTGCCGGGCAACCCCAACAAGTGGGAAGTGTACGTGCACGGTGGCCGCAAGAACACGGGGCTCGATGCCGTTGAGTGGGCGGCCGAGGCCGCCAAGCGCGGCGCCGGCGAGATCCTGCTTACCAGCATGGACCGCGATGGCAGCAAAGACGGCTTCGACCTGGCTCTTACCCGCGCGGTTGCACGCGCCGTGAACATCCCGGTAATCGCCTCGGGCGGCGTGGGCAAGTTGGAGCACTTCGCCGAGGGCATCATCGAAGGCGAGGCCGATGCGGTGCTGGCTGCCAGCGTGTTCCACTTCGGCGAGCTTACCGTGCGGCAGGTGAAGGAGTACATGCGCGCCCAGGGAATACCCGTTCGTCTGTAATGGTTGTGCCGCTCCGCCGCGCTTCTGCATGGTTGGTGCCCGCAAGCGTATTATCTTCCCATGGCATCTAACATCTCCACAAACGACGTCAACCGCAGGATAGGGCTGAATCGCGCCAGCTACATGGAGATGTTCTTCGATATGGTGTTCATGTTCTGCATGCGCTATATCATCCCCGAATCAACGGAATCATCCGATCCCGTGATCGGCTTCGTCGTGTTCTACGCGTTTATCTTCAGCATGACGCTTGCCCTGCAGATCTGGGTGAACACCACGATAGTGATGAACCGTTTCGGCAGGGGCACCCCGGCCGATATCGCCCTTATCGTGGTGAACGTGCTGTTGGTTGCCATCATGTTCGGCGCCGTTACCCCTGATTGGGAACGGTACTATGTCTTCAACGTCTGCTGGATGCTTATCCTGGTGAACCTTTGCGCCCATTTGTTCATGCGCTTGGGAAGGTTGGGCAGGTCGAACGCAGCCCTTAAAAGAGCGTTCGAGCGTGCGCTCTACATCATGTTCGGGCAGGTTGCCCTCATAGCCATCAGCATGTTCCTCGACAAGTTCTGGGGGCAGGTGTTCTGCCTGGCTGCAGTGCTTCTGGGCCTATTCACTTGGACCAAGCTTGGCAGCTGCACCATGAGCACCCGCGCATGCCGGCATATCGTCGACCGAGGGCCGTTGGTGATCATGGTGTGCTTCGGCGAATCGCTGGTTGAGGCGGCAACGTTCATGAGCGAAAGCGGGCATATGCTCTCCGGCTCATTCTACGTGCTTATCGTGGTGGCGATGTTCCTGATCTACCTTATCGAGCACGGCCGCGCGCTTGACCCCGGCAAGCTGGGAAGCGGCTTGTTCTACCTGGTGGTAACCGGCGTCCAAACGTTCCTGCTTGCTTGCGTCGCCTTCTCTTTCGAGACGATGGTGTACGGAAGGGATCTTTGGATCATGGACGGAAGCGTGTTCTTCAGCTTGAGCGTTGCCGCGTTCCTGCTTAGCTTCTTCTTGTACAGGCCCTTGAACAAGCCAGGGCGCATCAAGGGGAAAAGATGGGGGCTGGTGCGGGTGATTGCCTGCTTTGGCTCCATATCCCTTTCGCTGTTCCTGGTCGGCGCCGCCGCTGCGACGGTTATACCGGGCAGCATCGCCTCGAAGGTTCCCAGCCTGTCTGACGATGTGCTGCTATGCGTGTCCACGTTCATTGGGCTGGTAGCGGTTGTTGTCGTGCTGGTGCTGGACTGGCGCAATTACGGCAATCCGCCGAAGAGCATCGTGCGCAGGCTCTATGGAAACAAGGAATAGCGATAGATCGAAGGATGCAACCTATGAGCGAAAAAGAAACCGCGGCCCTTTCCGCTTCCGACCTCACCTACAACGAGCAGGGCCTTGTTCCCTGCATCGTGCAAGATGCCGATTCCCGCGAGGTGCTTATGATGGCCTGGATGAACGAGGAATCGGTGCGCCGCACGTTGGACCAGGGAACCACCTGGTTCTGGAGCCGTAGCCGCCAGAAGTACTGGCATAAGGGCGAGGAATCGGGCAATACCCAGCAGCTGGTGGAACTCCGCTACGACTGCGATGCCGATACCCTGCTTGCCCTGGTGAAGCCTGCGGGCCCTGCCTGCCATACCGGCAACACCACCTGCTTCTACCGCAGCTTCTAGCATGGACGTTTTGCGAACAGCGGCATCGGTGGGGAAGGCGGCGGCCCTGTTCCTTGCCGCAGCTGCCGTCCTGGTTTCCCTTCCCCGCAAGGCCGAATAGCCATGATGGGCTTCGTCCTTCCCGGGTTGCAGAGCCTGGGGGAAGAAGAACGGGTGCGCTACCACGCGGTGTACTGCGGCGTGTGCCGTTCCATCCTCGCACGTTATGGTCAGCGTTGCCGGCTAACCGTTTCCTACGATATGACGTTTCTGGCCATGGTGTTGGGTTCGCTCTACGAGCCCGAAGAGCGCAGCTCGGAAAAGCGCTGCCCCGTTCACCCCTTGCAGCCACAGCAAATAGCCCAGAGCGAGTTCACCGATTACGCGGCCGACCTCAGCGTTGCGCTGGGCTACCACAAGCTTATGGACGACTGGCTGGACGATCGCTCTGCCAAGGCCCGCGCTGCTGCGGCAGCCATCGCCGTTCCCTACCGCAAGGCGTGCCGCCGCCGCCCTGCCGAGTGCGCAGCCATCGAACAGGCTATGGCCGATATCCACGATATAGAGCAAGCGTGCTCGGCCGACCCCGATGCTGCCGCCAACCGCTTCGGCGTTCTGCTGGGCAATCTGTTTGCGGTGAAGGATGACTTTTGGGCAACGGATTTACGGCGTTTCGGTGCACGGTTGGGGAAATTCGTATATGCCATGGATGCAGCCGTGGATCTACGGCAAGATCAAGAAGAAGGAAATTACAACCCGTTCATCGCGGCGCAGCACACCTTCGGCAGCTTGCGGGAAGACCTTGAGCTGCTGGCTGCCGAAATGGCAGACGCCTTCGAGCGGCTGCCGTTGGAACGCGATGTTCATGTGCTGCGCAGCGTGCTGTACTCGGGAGTGTGGCAGCGCTACAACGCCGAAGAGAGCAAGGTAGGAAATGATGAAGGACCCGTATGAGGTTCTGGGCATAAGCCGTGGCGCTTCGGCGGACGAGGTGAAGAAGGCGTACCGCAAGAAGGCGCGCGAGAACCATCCCGACCTGAATCCCAACGACCCTAAAGCGGCCGAGCGCATGAACGAGGTGAACGAGGCGTACGACCGCATCATCAACCCCGAGAAGTACGCGGCAAGCGATGCACGCGCCGCAGCCAATGGCGCCGGCGGCAGCGGGGCAGGGCAGGGCCAGGCCAACCCCTTCGCCGGCAACCCCTACACGCGCGGATCCTACACCGGCCAGGGACAGCAGGGTTACACCACCGAGGGCAATCCCTACGGCTGGACCACGGTGAACTTCGAGGACCTGTTCGGCTTCGGCGGCATGGGCGGTTTCGGCGGGCCCATCCATCCCGAGGCCTCTGCGGCCGACAGTGCAACGGTGCGCAGTGCCATCGATGCCATAAACGCCGGCAGGCACAAGCAGGCGGTGGATCTGCTGAATACGGTTACCAGCGATAGCCGCAACGCCCGGTGGTACTACCTGGCTGCTCTGGCGAACAAGGGCGCCGGCAATTCCCTGCGCGCGCTTGAGCAGATTCGCCGCGCCATGAAGATGGAGCCGAGCAACCATGACTACCAACGCGCCTACCAGCAGTTCCAGATGGCAGGGCAAAGCTACCAGGAGCAGGGCAAGCAGCGCGGCTTCAGCATGAGCGCCATGGACCCGGGGCTCATCTGCTGCGGCTTGTGCCTGGCGCAATACGCCTGCAGCATGTTGGGTAGGGGGTATTACTTCTAGCAAGAGTGGAGGCTTCGTCGGGGGAGGCGCCCTGGGGCTTCTCTGGAGCGCCTCATTTTCATTGAGCCTACAAGGCTGAGCCCCTGGTTCATGATCGGTGATTCAGGGATGCGGTGAACCGTATGTCATGCTGATTTCCGCTCAGCCCATTGCGAATTGAAAATGAGGGAACAAGCGGAAGCGAAGCCCCAGGGCGCCTCCCCCGACGAAGCCGGACGTTCCGGAAGAAACGAACATCAGTTGGGGTTGGTCTTCGCGCCATAACCGCCGAACGAAACATCTACAGCAAGGAGGCCCAGCATGGGCGCAACCATCGGAATCGACTTAGGCACAACCAACAGCTGCGTGGCGGCGATGGAGGGCGGCCGCGTAACCATCATCCCCAATGCGGAAGGCGAGCGCACCACCCCCAGCGTGGTAGCGTTCTCGAAGAACGGCGAGCGCCTGGTGGGCAGCTTGGCCGTGCGCCAGGCGGCGGTGAACCCCGACCGCACCGTTTCCTCGGTTAAGCGCCACATGGGCACAAAGTGGAAAACGCCCAGCATCGACGGCAAGGCGTATTCCCCGCAAGAGGTTTCCGCCATGATCCTGCGCAAGCTGCGCAAAGACGCCGAAGCGTACCTGGGGCAGGAGGTTACCGATGCCGTTATCACCGTGCCGGCGTACTTCGACGATTCCCAGCGCCAGGCCACCAAGGATGCTGGGCGCATCGCAGGGCTGAACGTGCTGCGCATCATCAACGAGCCCACCAGCGCGGCGTTGGCATACGGCCTGGACAACGGCACCCCGCAGAAGGTTATGGTGTACGACCTTGGTGGCGGCACGTTCGACGTTTCCATCATCGAGATAGGCGGCGATGTCATCGAGGTGCTGGCCACCTCGGGCGACAACCATCTGGGCGGCGACGACTTCGACGAGCGCATCGTTTCCCATATCGTTGATGCGTTCAAGGCTCAGCATGGCGAAGACCTGCGCCGCAACGCCATGGCGCTTCAGCGCGTTACCGAGGCGGCAGAGCAGGCCAAGAAGGAGCTTTCCGCAACCACATCTACCCAGGTGAACCTGCCGTTTATCTCCCAGAACGCGCAGGGGCCGGTGCACTTGGACATGACGCTTACCCGCGCCGAGTTCGAGCGCATGACCGCCGATTTGGTGGAGCGTACCACCGAGCCGTTCCAGATGGCGCTCGACGATGCGGGCATCGCCGCATCCGAGCTGGGCTGCGTGCTGTTGGTGGGCGGTTCCACCCGCATCCCTGCCGTGCAGGAACATGTGCGCAGGCTTACCGACAAGGAGCCCTCATCTTCCATCAACCCCGATGAATGCGTGGCAACCGGCGCCGCCATCCAAGGTGATACGCTTTCCGGGGCAACCACCGGTATCGTCCGCTCGAACAGCTTGCTGCTGCTGGATGTTACGCCGCTTTCCCTTTCCATCGAAACGGTGGGCGGGGTGGCTACGCGCCTGGTGGAGCGCAATTCAACGCTGCCCGTGCACTACTCGCAGATATTCAGCACGGCCGCCCCGTTCCAAACCAGCGTGGAGATAAAGGTGCTGCAGGGTGAGCGCCCCATGGCAAAGGACAACAAGGCCATCGGCACCTTCCGCCTGAAGGGCATCAAGCGCGCCCCCGCCGGCGTGCCGCAGATCGAGGTCACGTTCGACATCGATGCCAACGGCATCCTCATCGTCTCTGCGAAGGACCTGGGAACGGGCAAGCAGCAGTCCATCACCATCGACGATTCCGACCGTATGTCCGACGAGGAGATCCAGCAGGCCATAAACGATGCCCAGGAATATGCCGAGGAAGACGAGTTCCGCCGCGCCACCATGGATGTGCGCCAGCGCGCCGAAACCTTGGCGGCAGAAGTGGAGCGCGCCTTGGGCAAGGTTGGCAAGCAGCTGGATAAGCAGGAAAAGAAGCAGGTCAAGGCCGATCTGGCGGAGCTTCGCCGTATCTTGATGAAGCGTTCGGGCAAGAAGGAGCGCCAGAACCCTGAAGAGGAGGGCCGCCGCATCGTGGTTGCCGCCGAGCAGCTGGACCGCAGCAGCGCCCATCTTCGCGAACTTGCCGCCGAATAGGGCGAACGGGAGCCAGTAGCGTCTGTCCGGAGCCAATAGGGACGGTCCCCCTTTAGCACGCTAAAGCACTAACGACGAAGGACTCAGCCTAACGGCTGTGTCCTTCGCGCATTCCTTCAACGCCCAGGTTTCTTTCAATGGGTTGTGCCAAATGGTAAAATCGCCAGATTGAGCATTGTCATTTAGCAGAGGAAGACGAAGGAGTTTACATGAACGGGACAGAAACGCAGCTGCCGCTGCCTAAAAGGTTGCTTGCAGCCCTCTTCGCTCTTGTGCTGGTAGTGGGCATGGCCCCCGTAAGCGCATGGGCTGGAAGCGGAGATGAGCCGAATGGCGAAAACAATGAACAGCAAGTCGCTGACAACAATGTGACCATTTCATTCCAGGGATCCAAGGACAATAATCTTACTTGGAAATATATATATAGTCAGCTTCAAGACAAGTGGGGCACCCCTGCCGGTAAGAATGGCGCTTTTTACATCTATAAAGATCATGGTAAGAGAATCATGAAGAACGAACCCGACTCTATTTCGCCGGACAAAAAGGGCACAGCTATTCCGGTGGCGCACAATGATGGAAAAAACTGGATTGAAGACGGCACCTTGACCTTAGTAGAGAAACCAACAGTGTCCAATGCTGATGATGCTAAGGATGTCACCTACGATGGCGGGGAACATAAATGGACGCCTGTGCTTAAAGACTACAAGAACAACGAACTTAAAGAAAACGTTGACTACAGTGTCACCTATATTCGCAATGGCAAGGTAACCGAGGATTTCACCAGCGCTGGCACTATTTCAGTTACTATTACGGCTGAAAATGACTATACCGGCACGTTCGATTATTCTTACACCATCAACCAGGCCGATGGGCTGACCGTCTCCTGCGACGGCTACACCGGCACCTACGACGGCAAGGAGCACAGCGCAACCGCCACAGCATCCGTGCCCGACGGCTCTGCCGCCACTATCGAGTACTCCCTCAGCGACTCCCCTAATGACGAGGATTGGACCACCGAGGCTCCCTCGATCAAGGACGCCGGCGAGAAGACCGTGCACGTGCGCGCCGTCAATTCCAATTACGTGACCGCCGAAAGCAGCTACACCCTGAAGGTGAACCCGGCAGAGGTCACTGTCAGCGTGGTCGGCAAATCCGATAAGGTGACTTACAACGGCAAAGAGCAGTCGGCTGAAGGCTTCGATGCGAGCATCGTCGAGGGCTCCGAGCTGTACAACACCGACAGCGTCA
>CAVDDI010000046.1:0-10856 GCA_963607675.1 bacterium
GCGCAGGCATCTACTACCCGGTAATGGCAGAGGACTTCGGCGTGCCGGTGAGCCAGATCTCGCTGTGGCGCACGCTCGACTACATCACCGGCGTGTGCTTTGCGCCGCTGGTAGGCGTGTGGTTCGCGAAATACAACGCGAAGTGGGTGCTGCTGGCGTCGGCTGCCATCGAATCGCTGGTATTCATCCTGTTCGGGCTCTCGCCTGAGGTATGGGTGCTCTGGATCGGCGGCGCAGTGGCGGGCATCACCAACGTCATCATGCTCGGCGTCGGCGTTTCCGTTATCGTCAATCGTTGGTTCAGGGTGAACGTCGGTCTGGTCATCGGTATCTGCACTGCCTTCACCGGCTTCGGCGGCATGCTCTTCATCCCTATCGGCCAGTCGCTTATCGAAAGCGCGGGTTGGCGCGGTAGCTACATCACGCTGGGCGTTATCTCTCTTGTGGTGATGGTCCTGGGCGTGCTGCTCCTGTTCTCCAACCGTCCTGAAGACCGCGGCCTGCTTCCCTACGGCACCGCGAAGGCGGCGGCCAAGGCGGCCGTCACGCAGGAAGAGGAGATCCATCCGCTTTGCGTGCATCCTAAGGTTGCCCGTAGGTCCATCGTCTTCGTGCTCGTTTTCATTGCGGGCCTGGTAACCAACACGGTATGCAATATCAACGCCTACTTCGCTACCTATGTGAATTGGTTCAACAGCCAGCCCGATGTGGCTGCGGGCATCATCATGGGCGCGTTCGTGACAGGTGCCGAGCTCACTGCGTTCAACAGCGCCGGCAACGCCATCGGCAAGCTGGGCCTGGGCTTCTTCTCGGACCTCAACCTGAAGGCCACGCTGTTCGCGCTCGTTGGCTGCGGCGTTCTGGGCCTGCTGTTCATGTGGCAGTTCCCCACCACCGTGCTGCTACCCATCGGCTCGGTCCTCATGGGCTGCTTCATCGCTGCGGTGCTGGTGGTGTTCCCCATGCTGGTGCGCGCCTGCTTCGGCAACGGCGCCTCGTACCCGGTTATCTACGGGTATGTTTCCACCTCGCTGGGCCTAGGTGGTGCCGTAGGCAGTTACTTCTGGGCGGTTATCTCCGAGAACCTTGGCGGCTTCGATGCGGTGTTCTCGCTGGCCATCGTGTGCATGATCCTGGTGCTGGTGATGGGCTTGGCCGCATATGGCATGCGCGACAAGCTCCCGCGCGAGCGCTTCACGGAAGCCGACCTGTAAACCTGTAAGGCAAAGGCTCTTTCGCTGCCGGCGGTGGGGATCCGTTCCCTGCCGCCGGTTTTGCTTGCACGCCGTTGCCGCTATCGGCTCGGCATCCCATATTCTGCGGTTATCGCGGAACGCCTGCTCAAATAAGGTATTGTCTATAGTGAGAATATGAACGCGTTCATATCATGAGGTTGGGGAAGAAAGAGGGGAACTCGAGGGAACGGAGGGATTTCCATGGCTGCTGAAACGATTCATGGGGACAAGGCAGAGGCGGTAGGGGATGCCGCTTCGGCTCCCAAAGGCGGCGTTGCCCGTCGCGACCTGATCAAAGGCGTGATCGCCGGTGCTGTCGGCATGGGCGTGGTGACGTTGCTGCCTCACGGCGTGGTTGCGGTATCGAGTGCGGCAGGCGGGGGCGACGGCATCTTCATCGAGGGCATCGGCAACATGACGGGCAAGGAATACAGCATGGAGTTCGTGCAGCCCATCAAGCTCTCGGTCAAGAAGGGCGGCCAGGTGCAGACAGAGGGAACCTGGAGGTCCAGCAACAAGCATTTGGTTTCGGTTGCCCCTGATGGGACGGCTATCATGCGCGATGGCGTCGGCGGGAACGACGTTGACGTTACCTGGTCTCTCGGCGATACCGATTACAAGATCACGTTCCATACCACGCAGACGGCAGGCGCACATGCCATAGAGGTCGACGAGCCCATGACACGCGGAGCGTTCATGGTGCGGCTCTCCCAGTACTTCGGGTGGCCCCACTACAACGCCGTTATGGACGATGGCGTCGATATCGACGACGACGGAAACGTGCTCAAGGAAGAGCGGGTGCGCAACTTCCTCGACGTGACCGGCGACAGCGACTTCGTCAAGCCGATCGAGTCCGCGCTCGATATGGGGGTCATCCATGCGGAAAGCCCAAGCGATCTGTTCTACCCGCTTTCTCCCATGACGCGTCAGGATGCGGCTTTGATCTTGTTCAACGCCTTCAAGATGGAGGATATCGAGGGCGATTTCCTTTCCGCCTTCGATGACGCGGGGGACATATCCTCCGAATGCTATGCGGCGCTGAACACCTTGGTTGGCCGTAACTTCATGCGGGGCAGGACCAATACCACGATCAACCCGACCGATGGCATAACCGATTCCGAGGCCCGTATCATCATCGACTCCATCGACAGGCGCGTCGTGTGCCCGGTATGGTCGATGCCGGTGAGCAATCGCAGATTCGTCCGCTGCCGTCCGGAGTGGATGACGGCAACGAAGGACGCAACGGTTCGCTGGCGCGTGAATATCGAGAAGTACTCGCATGCAGAGCTCAAGGGCCTGTTCGTGCAGGACAGGGGCGTTGGCGCGTACGTCGGCACCGGATGGAGCGATTGGTATGAGTACCATCCAGGCTTTTCGGCGGATCCGTGCTTTGGCCTGAACAACAACAAGGACTTGCCGTACGACGATATCTGGCTGCTGGTGGAAGTGGAATGCTATGCGGAAAAGGAGGGGCTCGAAACATCCCCTGTCACCAGGTTCACTTGGAAGATCGAGCGTCCCGCATGGCACGACTTCGTCCACGATGTGCTTCACGAGGGCGATGCGGGCTTCCCGACGGTGCATAGGTACTTCGATAACTTCCAGGCTGCCGCCTATTACATCGAGGGCAGCGATTCGGGGATCCTCTACGATGGGCTCATGCCCACCAACACGACCACTTCGCTTATCGATCGTGTGAAGGAGGTTGCCACCAAGCCCTTCTGCTTCGTGCTCGGGCATAACCATCCCGACCACAACGGGGCCATGCCCTTTGCCTACGAGGCGGGGTTGGACGTGTACTTCTGCGACAGGACGTTCCCTGCAGAGAAGCCGTGGCAGATCCAGACGTACGGGAGGGGCTACACAAGCGCCAACAAGGTGATCGACGACGAGCGATCGGGGACCTATTCGGGCGGCAAGGCGCATGCAATCGACGAAGGGTACGTGTTCGACCTGGGCAATTGCAAGTTCGAGGTGGTCCATCTCCCGGGACATGAGGACTCTTCGATCCTTCTGTACGGAAGGGACACAGGGTTGCTGTTCTCGTCTGACATCTATGCGGTCAATCGTTATTGGGTCGCAGATCAATTCGGGGCGAAAGGCGTCAAGCAGGACCTGCTGCTATCGCTTCATCAGCAGCTGATGGACATCTACTGCAAAGACGGCGGGAAGGTAAAGGAACTCTATACCGGCCATAACCGCATCGGGATGGGCGGCGACTACCTAACCGTCTGGGAGCAATGCCTTCAGAAGCTCGTGGACTACGGCCCTAATGCGGTGACTCATGATCGCCGAGGCCAAGGGGCGGTTGTGGTAACCGATGGCAACCAGTACGAGACCATGGACTGGACGGCTTTCTCGGAGGAGGGAACCCAGGTTCGCGCCGAGTACAAGGGAGCCTATGACGGGCAAACCTATTACCGCATCGAGACGGACGTTCGGGGAGCCGAGAACAAGCCCGTTGAGGGCAACCTCCTGTTCGACTACAAGACGAATGCATACTTGAGCAATATCACATTCAAGGATGCCGAATTGGTGGGTCATGACTTCAAGTACAAGACCGGCTTTGCCGAGGCGGACGAGACCCTGTCCGATGGGCGCCTGAAGTACGCCATCCCCAACAAGTTCGTCCCCTATGAGTTCGATTACGAGGTGAAGACAGGCGGGAGCCAGGTGACGTTCACTCCCGTTGCCATGTCCAACCTGATCAAGGGAATGACCGTGAACGGAAATCCTGCATCAAGCCGTTGCCCGGTAACGGTGTCTACTTCAGCAGCAGCGACAATCGAAGTTACGGGGCCCGATGGCGCAACAAAGCAGACGTATACGTTGACGTTCAGGTAGGGGGGTGCGTTCGCAGGGAAGCGCCCCTTCTCGAGAGCCGGCATCGGGTTTGTTCGGATGCCGGCTCTCTTCTTTGCTGCATCCTGGGAAACGGATCTGCGCTTTTGGAGCGCAGAATATTGGCAACGGGGCGGTAACAAAACGGTATGAACCCTGAAAATGAGCTTTGGAAGAGCAGGGCTACCACGGCTGATTGTCCACATATCCCCAGATGATAGCTGTATTGTTTACGGTTTTAGCGCAGGATGAATATCTAAGTGCCAAGCACTCAAGTTTTCTCCATGGACGGTTGCATTCCTCTTCCAAGTTGCTAGTATGTATAACCGTTAGCACTCCAACAGGTTGAGTGCTAAACCCACGAAGGCAACAAGCGCCCTGACTTCACGGGGCGGATAGAAATGGTGAAAGGAAGTTCGTTATGAATCTCAAGCCGCTCGGTGATCGCATCGTCGTCAAGCAGGACGAGGCTCAGGAAACCACGGCAGGCGGCCTCTACATCGCCGCCGAGTCCAAGGAAAAGCCCCAGTCCGGCGTTGTCCTGGCAGTTGGCGAAGGCAAGGTCAACAACGAGGGCAAGCACCTCCCCATGCCCGTCAAGGCCGGCGACCATGTCCTCTACGGCAAGTACGGCGGAACTGAGGTAGACGTCGAGGGCGAAAAGGTCCTTATCCTCCGCGCCGACGACATCTACGCCGTTTACGCCGAGTAACCAGTCTTAACCCCTGTGCCGCGCAACTCGGGGCGGCGGCAGGGTGCGGCGCAAAGCCGCTTACCATTCGGTACCACTTCATTTGAAAGGAATTCCATATGGCTAAGGAAATCAAGTTCGAGGCCGATGCCCGTTCCGGCATGGCCGAGGGCGTAAAGAAGCTTGCAGACGCAGTCAAGGTAACCCTTGGACCCAAGGGCCGCTATGTTGCCTTGGAGCGCTCTTTCGGCGCACCCCTGGTAACCAACGACGGCGTTACCGTTGCCCGCGAGGTTGAGCTCGAGGATCCGGTGGAGAACATGGGCGCCCAGCTGGTGCGCGAAGCGGCCGTGAAGACCAACGACGTTGCCGGCGACGGCACCACCACCGCAACCCTTCTGGCTGACGTCATCGTGTCCGAGGGCCTGCGCAACGTGACCGCCGGCGCCGACGCCCTGGGCATCCGTCGCGGCATCGACAAGGCAACCGATGCGGTTGTCGCCGCCATCAAGGCTGACGCAACCGAGATCTCCACGAAGGATCAGATTGCCAATGTTGGCACCATTTCCGCTGGTGATAAGGTTATCGGCGAGAAGATCGCCGAGGCTATGGACGAGGTGGGCAAAGACGGCGCCATCTCTGTCGAGGATAGCCAGACCTTCGGCATCGACATCGACGTGGTTCAGGGCATGCAGTACGACCGCGGCTACATCTCCCCCTACATGGCCACCGACTCCGAGCGCATGGAGGCTGTGCTGAACGACCCCTACATCCTGCTCACCGACTTGAAGGTAACCTCCATCCAGGATATGGTTCCGCTGCTTGAGGGCATCATGAAGGCTGGCCGCCCGCTGCTCATCGTGGCGGAAGACGTCGAGGGCGAGGCTCTAGGCACCCTGCTGCTGAACAAGCTGCGCGGCACCCTGAACGTCGTTGCCATCAAGGCTCCCGGCTTCGGCGATCGCCGTGCCCGTATCCTCGAGGACATCGCAGTCGTCACCGGCGGCAAGGTTGTTTCCAAGGACTTCGGCATGACCCTGGCAGATGTCACGGTAGACGCACTGGGCACCGCCAAGACCGTCAAGGTGTCCAAGGACAACACCGTTATCGTCGACGGTGCAGGCGACAAGGCCGCTGTCGATGCCCGCGTTGCCCAGATGCGCAACGAGTTGGAGAACCTCACCTCCGACTTCGACAAGGAGAAGCTGCAGGAGCGCCTCTCCAAGCTCTCCGGCGGCGTTGCCGTGCTCAAGGTTGGCGCTGCAACCGAGTCCGAGCTCAAGGAGAAGAAGAGCCGCATCGAAGACGCGCTGCAGGCAACCCGCGCTGCTGTTGAGGAAGGCATCGTCGCCGGCGGTGGCGTGGCTCTGATCAATGCCATTTCCGCGCTCGAGTCCGTCCAGGTAGAGAACGCCGACGAGCAGGTTGGCGTCGACATCATCCGTAAGGCCCTTGAGGCTCCGATGCGCGCCATCGCAACCAACGCCGGCTATGAGGGCTCCGTCGTGGTAGAGAAGGCCAAGGCCTTCCCGAAGGGCGAGGGCTACAACTTCGCCAACGGCGAAGAGGGCAACATGATCGGCATGGGCGTTTCCGACCCTGTGAAGGTTACTCGCACCGCCCTTCAGTCCGCGGCTTCCGTTGCTGGCCTGATCCTCATCACCGAGGCAACCATCAACGAGATCCCGAAGGAAGGTCCCGACCTGTCTGCACTCGCCGGCGCTGGCGCGGGCGGCGGGATGGGCATGATGTAAGTCCAATGCGTCCACTCGCAGGGGCGGTCGAGCTTGCGCTCGGCCGCCCCTGCTCGTTCCATACGACCTGACGCTGCAAAGCCCTGTGGTGGCACAGCTGGGGTTCAGGCGCTCGGGATGGCCACTAGGCCTATCCCTCGCGCCTTCACCCCATCTGCACTCACCACAGGGCTTTTCGCTGTTTTGGCCAATTCTAGGGCAGGATAGGGCTCTTTTGTTGCTGTGGGTTTGACGGCTCCCGGGGACGGGCGGGACGCTGCGCTGCCGCCCTCTGGGGGGCTGCGGGGGGCGCTGTTGGTTGAAGCTGCGGTTGCTCCCGGGGGCGGGCGGGACGCTGCGCTGCCGCCCTATGGGGGTGGATGCGGTGGCGTTGGTGCTGTTGCGGCGGTGGCTCCCTGGGACGGGCAAGGCGCTTCGCTGTTGCCCTGGACCCGATTGGGTGCGCTGTTTATATGAGATGTGTGTAGTCTTGCGATTGGTGGAAGATGTGGGCGATGAAGATCTTGTCTTCCGTAAGGCGATAGATGCCGATGTAGCTATTAATCAAAAATGTTCGGTAGCCCAATGCTGCCAGCTCTTCTGTTCTGGAGAGGGCGTAGATCTCCGGGTATTCGCGTATTCGCTGCGTCTGTCGTTCGAACTCTTCCATGAACCTCATGGCAGCCGGTGGATTATTAAGGACTCTGGCTAGGTAGTTGACTATCTGCTGGTACTCTTTGGCGGCTGTTTTGGCGAGCACAACCTTACAGGCCATATGTTTCCCTTATCGCTGCTGCAAAGCTGTCGTATTCGATCAGCTCGCTGTTTTTCAGCTCTTCCTCGGCAAGCAGCATCCTCGAAAGCAATCTGGCCCTTGCGTGCTCTTCTTTGAGCAGTCTGTATTCATCTTCGCTTAGGCAATGGATGGCACTGTAACCGTTTTTCGTTACTGTGACATCGCGCTCTTTGTCTACGAGGGAAACGAAGCTGCTGGTGTTTTTCATGTCCCTAACAGGCACGCATACAGGCATGGTCTTCTCCTTATAACGTGGCACAATTGTACCACGTTTAGAAGTGGGATTGGCAGCGTTTGACCGCGACCTCCCGCTGGCGCAAAGCGTTCCCTGCGTCGCTCATTGTTGTGGCTTCGTGAAGATTGGGAGGCGGTTCTTTCTCGTTAACGATAGGGGAGTATCCTCCCGCTTGCGGGTAGCGGATATTTGAACATGTTCGCTGGTTGTTTGATTATCTCGAACGAGGATAAATGGAAGAAGGCGCTGCTGCGCAATGGAGGTTTTCCAACACACGTTCACCCAGATGCTCATGCTGTTCTTCATCATGGTGTGCGGGTTCATCGCAAGGAAGAAACGCATGACCAGCGACTCCTTCGATGGCAACCTCTCGAAGCTGGTGATGTCCATCACGCTTCCAGCCACCATCTTGAACTCGGTGCTCTCGGATGAGAACCTCCCCTCCGATGACGTCATCCTCATGATGTTCGGCTATGCGGTGCTCTATTTCGCCATCTCGACGGTGATTGCGTACGCCATCGCCCATGTGGTGTACCGCAGGCTCGGCCGCCCTGCCCGCGGCGCACATGCCTTCATGATGATGTTCGGCAACACCGGTTTCCTGGGTTTCGCGGTGCTGGCGGCCATCTTCAGCAGCGATGCCGTTCTGTATGCAGCGGTTTTCAACATCGTGTTCAATATCGTGCTGTTCTCGCTGGGCGTATTCTTCGTTGCGGGCGATGATGAGCAGACGCGCGAAAAGCGCAGCGTGAAGCTCCAGCTCCATGCCCTGTGGATCACCCTCACCAAGCCGGTCATGCTCGCATCGTACCTGGCCATGGCGCTGGCCCTTCTGCACATCACCGACAGCGGCCCCATCGGCCAAACCTGCGACATCCTGGGCGGCATGACCGTTCCGGCGGCCATGCTCATCATCGGCTCCACCCTGGCGAAGATGCCCCTGCGCGAAATGCTCTTCGATGGTTGGAGCTATCTCACCACAGCCATTCGCCTGGTGGCCATGCCGGCTATCACCTATCTTGTTTTCGGCCTTTTCGTGGGCGATCCGTATATCTTGGCTATCCTGGTGCTCCTTGCTGGCATGCCCGCCGCATCGAACGGGACCATGCTCGCCCTTGCCTATGACGGCGACACCCGCACCATGTCGCGCGGCACGTTCCTTTCCACGGTGTTTTCTCTGGTCACGCTGCCGGCCATCGCCCTGATCGTGGTGTAGCCCGCCGGGAAACACCCCTATAATCGTCTTGCGCCGATGGCGCAGGCGCATTGGAAGAAGGGTTGCCGGTGGAAGTTCTCTCGCATGCTGGGCTGCAGATGCTCATCCTGTTCACAGTGGTGCTGTTGGGCGCCATCGCGCGCAAGCTCCACCTTATGAACGACAGGTTCGACGCGCTGCTCTCCAAGCTGGTCATGACCGTGGCCCTTCCCGGCATGATCCTGAATTCCGTGCTCGGCAACACCGATATGCCCGATTCGGGGACCATCATGATGATGCTGGGATACTCTACGGTGATTTACGCGCTCATGTGCGTGTTCGCCTGGGTGTTCGTCCGCGTGCTGTACCGCGGTGTGTCGAAACCGGCGCAAGGCGCCCATGCCTACCTCATAGCATTCGGCAACACCGGCTTCATCGGCTTTGCGGTGCTTGGCGCCATCATGGGCAGCAACTCGGTGCTCTACGGCGCCATCTACAACATCCCCTACAACGTTTTCATGTTCTCGGTGGGCATGCTGTTCATCGCCAGCACCGGCTCAGAGGGAATCGCGGCGAAGAAGCCGCTGAAAGACCAGGTGAAGGCTGTTGCCAAGCAGCTTGTCAGCCCGTGCCTCATCAGCTGCTTCGCGGCGGTGGTCCTTGCGCTGCTGGGTATCACCGACTCTGGGTACATCGGCCAAACCTGCAACTTGCTCGGTCAGATGACGGTGCCTTGCGCCATGCTGGTGATCGGGTCCACCTTGGCCAAGCAGCCCATCAGGCAGATGCTCAACGACGGCTGGAGCTACCTCACCTCGCTGATGCGCTTGGCGGGTATGCCGCTGATCATCTACTTCGTGGGCGGCCTGTTCATCCATGATCCGTACATCTTGGCGGTCATCGTCATCGAGTCGGCCATGCCGGCTGCCTCTTCCGGCATCATGATGTGCCTTGCCTACGGCGGCGACACCATGGCAATGTCGCGCGGCACGTTCATCACCACTATCCTTTCCATAGTCACCCTTCCGCTTTTGGCTCTCCTGGTGGTGTGATGGCTCAGACCCCGTGCCTGCCATTCCGCTGTCCCCTTTCAACCGATTGGAACCGTTCGTTATGATCGAATACCCGAAATCACTCGAAGACCCTCGGCTCGACGTGTACGCGCGCCTGACCGAGCTGCAGCTGCGCAACAAGCTTGAGCCCGAGCGCGGCATCTTCATCGCGGAGTCGGACAAGGTGATAGACCGCGCCCTTGCGGCCGGCTACGAGCCGATCTCCCTGCTGGTGCCTCAGCACCGCCTCGAGCGCATGGCCGGCTTGGTTGAGCGCGTGGGTGGCAACAAGCCTGTTGAAGAGGGCGGCCTTGCCGTGTTCGTGCTGTCGGCGGAAGAGGCGCAGAAGCTGGCAGGCTACGAGCTTACCCGCGGCGTGCTGTGCGCCATGCGCCGCAAGCCCCTTCCTCCCGTTGAAGAGGTTGTGGCAGGCGCTCGGCGCATTGCCATCCTGGAAGACATCACCAACCACACCAATGTCGGGGCGGCGTTTCGCAGCGCGGCGGCACTGGGCATCGACGCAGTGCTTTGCACGCCTGCCTGCTGCGATCCGCTGTACCGTCGCGCTGTCCGTGTTTCCATGGGCACGGTGTTCCAGGTGCCGTGGACGCGTATCGGTGAATCAGAGGCGGAACGTTGGCCGGAGGCTGGTATTGCCAAATTGCATGGTCTGGGTTTCAAGACCGCTGCCATGGCGCTGAGCGACGATTCGGTGAGTTTGGATTCCCCTGAGCTCAAACAGTGCGGGAAGCTCGCCATCGTCATGGGCACCGAAGGCGACGGCCTGTCCGAGCACACCATCGCCGCTTGTGATTACACGGTGAAGATCCCCATGGCCCATGGGGTTGATTCCCTCAATGTGGCTGCGGCAAGCGCTGTGGCATTCTGGGAGCTGCGTGCGCGCTAAAGGCTGTGCCGCATTGAGGTTGCCGGGTTGCTCGGGTGATGGAACGTGCGTGTTCGCAGGTGACGCGATGCCGGCAAATACGCTATAATCTCAAAAGCCCAATCGGGCACACTGGGCCATCGTCCAATGGCAGGACCCTGGTTTTTGGTACCAGTTATGTAGGTTCGAATC
>CAVDDI010000047.1:0-10745 GCA_963607675.1 bacterium
GATGCGGATGGCACCGGAATCCACATCATAGAAGCGCATGAGCAGCTTCACCATGGTGGTTTTGCCGGCGCCGGTGGGGCCCACGATGGCCACCGTCTGCCCTGGGCTCACCTTCGCGGAGAAATCGGTGATCACCGGCTTGCCCGGCTCGTAGCTGAAACATACCTTGTCGAACTCGACGCCGCCATCCACCTGGGCCGCAGTGATACGCGCCGGCTCGTCTTCCTCTTCAGGGGCATCCAAGAACTCGAACACTCGCTCGGCAGCTGCGGCCATCTGCTGCAGAACGTTGGAGATTTGGGCCAGCTGTGTCAGCGGCTGGGTGAAGTTCTTCATGTACTGGATGAACGCCTGGATATCACCCACCGTAATGCGCCCCTGGATGGCGAAGAGCGCGCCGAGCACGCCCACCACCACGTACCCCAGGTTGCTCACGAACGTCATGATGGGCATGAGCAGGCCGGAAAGGAACTGCGATTTCCAAGCCGACTCGCGCAGCTCTTCGTTGGTGCTGCGGAACCTTTCCACCACCTCGTCTTCCTTGCCGAAGGCGCGCACCACCGCATGCCCCGAGAAGGTTTCCTCTACCTGGCCGTTTATCACGCCCA
The DNA here is from genome assembly GCA_963607675.1 of bacterium. Taxonomy (GTDB): domain Bacteria; phylum Actinomycetota; class Coriobacteriia; order Coriobacteriales; family Eggerthellaceae; genus Anaerotardibacter. The sequence continues at coordinate 609 of CAVDDI010000047.1, forward strand.
GACGATTCTGCTGCGTGCGGAAGTACTTCTGGCTGCGCTTCACCACGATGGATACCACGAACAGCGAAAGGGGGATGATGACCAACGCCACCAATGTCATAAGCGGGCTGATGGAAAGCATCATCACGATAACGCCCAGCACCGTGGCAACGCCGGTTATCAGCTGGGTCACACTGGTGTTCAGGTTCATGCCCAGCGTATCCACGTCGTTGGTGATGCGGGAAAGCACATCGCCCGTGCTGGTTTTCTCGAAGTAGCCAACCGGCAGCGCATCGATCTTGGCGGCGATGCGGCGGCGCAGCTCGAAGCACGTGCCCTGCACCACACGCGTCATGATCCAACCCTGGGCGAACGAGCACGCGGCCGATATGCCGTACAGCGCCAACGTGGCCACAAGGATCATGCCCACTGCATCGAAGTTTATGCCGCCGGTGCCGGCGATCTTGGCGGTGATGCCGTTGAACAGCTCGGTGGTGGCGGTGGAAAGAACCTTCGGGCCGATGATGTTGAACACCGTGGAGCCCAAGGCGAAGACGATGACCACCACGAGGGCAACTTTATAGCGGCCCATGAAATGGAAGAGCTTGCCCATGGTTCCCTTGAAATCGTGGGCCTTTTCCCCGCCAAGGCTGGCACCCATGGGGCCGCCGGGGCCACGACGACGCTGCTGAGGTGCGCGGATCACGCCTTCTTCGTTCTTCTGGTCTGCGCTCATCGGGCAACACCCCCTTCCAACTCCTCTTCCGATAGCTGCGATTCGGCAATCTCACGATAGGTTCGACAGCCCTCCATAAGCTCGGCGTGGGTACCGCAGCCCACCAGCTGCCCTTCATCGAGAACCAGGATCTGGTCGGCCGTAAGCACGGTGGAGATGCGCTGGGCAACCAGGATCACCGTCTTCCCCGCAGCCTCGGTTGCCAAGGCCGCCCGCAAGCGTGCATCGGTTGCGTAATCGAGTGCCGAGAAGCTGTCGTCGAACAGCAGAACGGGGGCATCAGTCGCCAAGGCACGGGCAATGGACAAGCGCTGGCGCTGCCCGCCCGAAACGTTGGTGCCGCCCTGGGAAAGCAAAGACGCGAAGCCATCTTCCTTCGATTCGATGAACTCGGTTGCCTGGGCGATGTCGGCCGCATGGCGAAGCTCGTCTTCGCCCGCACCCTTCGCACCGTAGGAAATGGTTTCCTCGATGGTGCCCGAGAACAAAAACGCCTTCTGCGGAACGTACCCTATCAGGCTGCGCAGGTCGTGCTGGGAAAGCTCCCGCACGTCGACGCCGCCCACCGAAACCGTGCCGTTGGTTGTGTCGTAGAAGCGCTCGATAAGCTTGAGCATGGTGGTCTTGCCCGAACCGGTGGCGCCGATGATGGCAGTGGTCTTGCCCGGCGGCGCCGTGAAGCTGATATCGCGCAGCACCGGCTCGCTCCCCTGGTTGTAGGCGAAGGTCACCTTGTCGAACCGCACCGAAAGCCCTGCCGCGTTGCCGTCGACACGGCCAATCTGTGACTGTGCCGGGTCTTTGATGGAACTCTCCGTTCCCAGCACCTCGTTCACGCGCTGCGCGGCAACATCGGCACGCGGGAGCATGATGGAGATCATGCCGATCATCAAGAACGACATCACGATAACCATGGCATACGTGATGAAGGCGATCATGTCACCCGTCTGCATGGTGCCGGCATCGATGGAATGGCCGCCTACCCACACAATGAGCACCGAAGTGGCATTCATCACCAGCATCATGGCCGGCATCATGAAGGTCATGGTGCGGTTGGTGAACAGCTGCGTCTTGTACAGGGCGCGACTTGCCTCGTTAAAGCGCTGCTCCTCGTAATCCTGACGGCCGAAGGCGCGCACCACCTGCAAGCCCGAGAGCATTTCGCGCGAAACCAGGTTCACCCGGTCGATAAGCTTCTGCATCATCTTGAACTTCGGCAGGGCAAACGCCATAAGGATGCAGATAACGATGGCGATAACCACAACGGCAAGCACGATGACCCAACTCATGGAAACATTGGTCTGCGATACCATGATGATGCCGCCTATCGCCAAGATAGGCGAGTACAGCACCATGCGCAACAGCATGACCAGCACGGTTTGTATCTGGGTTATGTCGTTGGTGCCGCGCGTGATGAGCGAGGCCGCCGAAAAGGATTGGACTTCGGCATCGGAAAATGACACCACCCGGGCAAACAGGCGCTCACGAAGCTTCGCGGCGATGCCTGCAGCGGTGCGCGAAGCGATAAGCCCTACCAGCACCGAGGCCACCACCATCAACGCAGTGACGCCCAGCATCTTGGCGCCCACGGTGACCAGATAGCCCAGCTGGATAGCGCCCATGTCCATGCCCAGCTGCTCGTATTCGGCCTTCACCGCGCTGATGGCCTGCTGCTCCACCAGGGAATCGCTGATGGCGCCAAACGATTCCTTCGCCTGTGAAACCATCTGCTCTACCTGCAGTTTCGACACCTGACCCGCCTGGTACGCCACGTAAAGGGCGCCGATGTCGAACCCTTGCGAGCCTGCGTCGGCCTGCGAGGATTGGGCAATCTGGTCGGAGAACGAGACGACGACCAACGGCAGGGCAACGGCCGAATCAAGCGCTTCGCGATCGGCTTCGCCTGCCTCAGTGAGGGAATATGCGCCGTCCTCGTTTTCGGTGTACGAGGCCCTTATCAGCTGCTCATCGGATTCCGAGGCGAGCATGCACACGTAGCCGAACGTTTCCGCCCGCATCTGCGAGGGAGAGGCGTTCTCGATACCGCCCTGTTGGATGCCGACATCTACCAAGTCGGAAGTGTAGCGCGGCAAGGACAGGTCGGCGTAGGCCTGCACCACCAACAGCAGCGCGATAAGAACCACTGCCAACTTCGACTGTTTGAGGTACTGGATGATGCGCATATCCTAGCCCACCTCTTTTCCCTGGAAGGGAGCCGGGGAAAGGTCGCATTCCTCGAAATCGCCCGAGGAATCGATGAAGTCGCAGATCTTCGAAAGCGTTGCGATGAAGCGGGCAATCTCCTCCTCGCCCACCGCATCGAACATACCGTCGAAGAACCGGGAACGCTGGGCGCGCATCTCCTCCGACACCACCTTGCCCTGCTCGGTGATGTCCACCACCACCGCACGCGAATCGCTTTTGCAGCGCGTGCGCTCGATGAAGCCCTTTTCCTCGAGCGACTTCAGCAGCTGTGAAACCGAGCTGGGGGAAGCGTTGAACCTTTTGGCGATCTGCGAGGGGCGGACCTCGGGGCTATGGTCGCAGGCGTGGCAGATAACGATGAGCGCGAACACCTCGGTTTCCGAAAGGTCGGCGATGCTCGAAGGCGGCAAAGGGCGGCGATGCTTGAAGCGGCGCGCCGTGGCAACAAGCTGGTTCTTCAACTGCTCACGGTTGCGATCGGCGGCACTGCCCGCCTGCCCTGCTGATGCTTGCGGCAAATTCGACTCCTTAGAACACATTTAATGCGCTCAATAGTTTAGCCGCTAAATATTAAATACGATAAAAGATGTACCGATTCGTCACACTTTGGAAAGCATCGCCGTCGGGGCGCATTCAAACCTGAAGCCAACGAAGCTCAGAAGTCGTCGGAGTATTTCCCGGCGTCATCATCGAGGTCGAAGTCGTCGTCCTCGCAAAAATCGTCGTCGAAGTCATCATCTTCGTCGTAATCGTCGTCGAAGTCGTCTTCGTCATCAAGGTCGTCCATGTCATCGACGTCCGCAAACAGGCTGGCGTAATACTCCTTATCATCAACGACGAAGTCCCCGTCGGTAGCAGCCGAAGGGTCTTTCGTTATGAACGCGTCTGAGGTGTCGCAGAGATCCAGGTCGTCGCCGTCGTGCCGGGCAGCTTTTGCCTCTTCAGCAGCCTCGACGTCTATCTCGTCCATGAAGTGGCTGAACACAGCAAAATCGATCATATGCTCAGGCACGCTCATGTGCCCATCGCCGTTGAGGTCAAATCGGTTCCCGAAGATGCCATCCATAGCGTTCCCTTTCGTCGTGTTGGGTCAATTATGGCTTAACAGTATGCATGTGAGTTACCGGGGATGAGTGAGCGTAACAAGCTAGGCTCTGCTTGTCAGGGAGGCTTGGCGGCGACTTCGGCGTTACAAGCAACCGCATCCCTGTACAGACGGCCGTATGCCTGTGCGTCTATCTTACTGAGGGTTCCGCCTGCGGGCTTTTGCGAGGTTTTCGGGAACGGGCCTTACGGGCGGGGCGCAGACTGTGTCGCCGGCGGGGCTTGCAAGCCTGCGCTCAAGCTTGTTGAACTCGTCGATAATGGCCGGCGCCTCGAAAACGCGATTGCGACGCCCTGAACCCGTAAGATGTATGCAGCCAGCGTCTTGAAGCGCGTCAACGGCCGCGCTAACCGCCGTTGTCGAACGACCTGTGGCCGCAACCAGGGTTTTCACCGTGAATACAGGCATTCCGATGATGCAGGCGGCAACATCTTCCAAAATACCTTCCCGGCGATGCTTAGAAGTCGCGTTCAGCCATTGCGCCTTTATTTCCTCTGCCGCGGATTCGAAACGCTCGGCTTCCTCGCAAGCCTGAATACAGCATCCCGAAAACGTCGAGACCCAATCGTTTATTCCTTCGCGTGCACTGCTTTGCACTGCCGCATCATCGCTCCTGAAGCCGACAAGGCCGTCTATGTAGTCCGTCGAATGCGTGGCCAGGGCAAGGGAAATCGGCGGCACGAATCGCGATGCAACACCCCTTCTTCGCAGGATGAGATGTATAAGGGCCCGCCCTGTTCTCCCGTTGCCGTCTATGAACGGGTGTATCGTCTCGAATTGAGCGTGCGCAATTGCGGCCTGCTCAATGGGCGAGATGATCTCGTTGTTGCAGAAAGCGGCAAGGTCGTCCAGCAGCTCATCGAGGTGCTGTGGGGCGGGAGGAACATAATCGGCGGAAAGCGGGTTGTACGAACTACCTCCTACCCAGTTCTGCCGATCGCGCACAACGCCCCCGAACTGCTGGATGGGTGTTCCCTCGCACAGTTTCCTGTGAATGCCAAGGATCGTTGCGGTGTTGATTTCCTTTTCCTCCAACGCCGCGTTCAGGGCATCTTCCAGGGCTCGAATGTTTCCGATGATAGCCACCGCCGTTTCGTCGAACTTGACGGAGCCCAGCCCGCTCATGGCAGCTTCAGCGCGTAGCAAGCGACGCGGACCGACAGTGAGCCCTTCAATGTGCGACGACGACACAGCCTCTGCGCGAAGAAGCAGCCGCGCGACGCCTTCACTGTTGGTAACGAAGCGCGCGGTCGAATTCAGAAGCTCGATACGCGCCTGCGCGTTTGCAACATCACCGACGACGTCGGCATCAAGCGATAAATCGAGCTCCGCAAGCTTCGTTGGAACATACGAAAGGTACGAGCCGCTCGCCCTTTGGCGACGAGATTGTCCTAGGCCAGTCGAAATCCACTGCTGCTTTTCGTAGGTCCCCATAAGCGTGCCTCCTTATTACGACTTTCATTAAAACACGGAATAAGAAAAACCGCTATGTTTGCGATAGAGCATGGAGCGAAATAGCGTTCGGCATCCTTGCCTGCTTGTCGTTTCAACTAGCGCCGCGAACAGAGAGAAGGCCCTGCGGCAGAATGAACCGCAGGGCCTTCTTCGTTGAGGTATGTCGTCTTTCCCTTACGGAAGGATGAAGGAAAGAACGCCGGATTCCAGGAATACCAGGCAGCAGAGCACTGCCAGCATGCCGATGGACCACGGGATAACGTTCTTGAACAGGTTGCTCTCGTGCTCACCGGTGGTTACCGCCGCAATAGCCAAGGACTGGGGGCTGATCATCTTGCCGATAACGCCGCCCATGGTGTTAGCCGCCAAGAACAGGTCGGGCGTAACGCCAGCCAGCGAGGCGTTCGACTGCGCGGCTTCGTACTGCAGGCTGGAGAACAGCGCGTTTGCCGAGGTGTCGGAACCGGTAACCGCCGTGCCAACCCAGCCAAGCACCGGCGAGAGAATCGCGAACAGCGAACCGGTATGCGCCAGGAACTGGCCGATGGAAATGGTCTGGCCCGAGAAGTTCATCACGTATGCCAGGCCAAGAACGCACACGATGGTGAGCGAAGAGAAGCGCATGTTGTAGAACGTCACGCCCAGCTGCTTGAAGGAGCTGGCGATGGTGATGCGGTAAGTGCCCTTCTCGTTGAAGATCATGTACACCAGCGTGGTAAGGAACGCTGCGATGAACAGCATCGTGCCAGGGTTGGACAGCAGGTTCAGGTTGAACGTGGTGCCCGGGTCCTTACCGGCAGCGGAAAGCAGGTTGCCTGCCAGGCCGGGGAACGGGATCTTGATGTCGGTGCTGGAGAGCAGCGTGGGGATGCCCAGCTTGCAGATTGCGAACACCACTACAACGATGATGTAGGGAACCAGGGCCATCCAAGCACGGACGGGAGCCAGCTGGGTCTGGGAGCCTTCTGCGATGGGAGCCATGCCGAAGCGCTCGCGTGCCTCGTTGACGTTCTTGGGCTTCACGAAGCGCAGGAACACAACGCTCAGGCCAAGGGATACAAGCGAGGCAACAACGTCGGTGAGCTCGTAGGCGAAGTGGTTGGAGCACCACCACTGGGTAATAGCGAACGAGGCGCCGATGAACAGAGCCTGAGACCAGCAGTCGCGCAAGCCCTTCTTGCCGTCGAGGATGATCAGAACCAACATGGGAACGAACAGGGCGAACAGCGGTGCCTGGTAACCGGCGATGGCGGCTACGTGCTGAGCAGTGGAAAGTGCCACCGAGGCATCGCCGCCAGCCACCATGTTGCCGGCCGTGGTGATCGGGGTTGCCGCTGCACCGTAGGCAACCGGTGCGGTGTTGGCGATAAGAACCGCAAGTGCGGCCTTCTTCGGCTTAACGCCCAAGGCAAGGATCATCGTTGCCGTGATGGCGATGGGGGCGCCGAAACCGGCAAGGGCTTCCAGCAGGCCGCCGAAGCAGAAGGCAACCAGGATGGCCTGGATGCGGATGTCGCCGCCGCCGACGATGTCGAAGAGCTTCTTCAAGTCTTCGGCACGGCCGGAAACAACCGTTACCTCGTAGAACCATACCGCCATGATGATGATGAACACGATGGGGAACGCACCGTAGCACGCACCCTGCAAGGCGGAAAGGGCAGCCAGGTGTACCGGCATGTTGAACGCGATGATCGCCACAAGGAGCGAAACGAAAAGCGCAACGAACGCCGACACATGGGCTTTCGCCTTCACGCCCACGAGCATGATGAAGAATGCCGCGAGCGGGATACAGGCCACCAGCGCCGACAAGCCAAGGCTGCCAGCGACGGGATCGACCACTGCTTGGAACATAAGCTTCTCTCTTTCAAATAGGGTACAAACCGCTTTTCCAGCGAGATAAATTGAACGGGATTCATACTAAAAGTTAGTATTTCGCAACCCCCTGCTTTCCGCCCAGCGGGTGAATCTGGGGAACAAAGGGGGCACGCTGTCTCAGGCGAACACGTTCACTATTTCAGACGAACCGTTCGCCGGCAGGCGGGCCCAGCGCACCTCGAGCCGCAGGACCGCGCTTCGCCGACCAGAAGCCCGAAGCCGGTCGTATGCGCCGGGCGCTCCGGGAAGGCAAGCGCGCTTGAGCGAGCCTGCAAGCAAACCCACTCGCCCCTCTATATATGTTCCAGCAGCCATGGGAGCAGTGATGCAGCGGGTTTTCGGCTATGCTTGCTGTGTCAAGCAACAAGGATTCGCGCCGTGGCGCAGGAAGCAGGAACCCATGAACGTAGTTTGCCTAGACCTTGAAGGCGTGCTGGTACCCGAGATTTGGATTGCCTTTGCCGAGGCCTCCGGCATCCCCGAGCTGAAGAAGACCACGCGCGACGAACCCGATTACGACAAGCTTATGGAGTACCGCCTTGCCATCCTGCGCGAGCACGGCCTGGGATTGGGGGAGATCCAGAACGTTATCTCCACCATCGACCCGATGCCCGGCGCCAAGGAGTTCCTGGACGAGCTGCGCAGCCTTGCCCAGGTGATCATCATCAGCGACACCTTCACCCAGTTCGCCCAGCCGCTTATGAAGAAGCTAAGCTGGCCCACGCTGTTCTGCAACGAGCTCGTGGTGGCCGAATCGGGTGAGGTAACCGGCTTCAAGATGCGCTGCGAGCAGACGAAGCTCACCACGGTACGCGCACTGCAGCAGGCGGGATTGGATACCATCGCGGCCGGCGACAGCTTCAACGACCTGGGCATGATCAAAGCCAGCAAGGCAGGATTCCTATTCAAGAGCACCGATTCCATCAAGGCCGACAACCCCGAAATCCCCGCGTTCGAGGAATATGCAGAGCTGATGGCCGGCATCAAGGCAGCGCTGTAACCCTGCCGGGCAACGCACGTGGATGCATGTTTCGCACAACAGCTCTGCCAGCTGAACAACCGCTTCTACGAAGAGAACGCCGCGTCCTTTTCCGCAGCCCGCCAGTCGGGCTGGCCGGGATGGGAAAAGTGCCTGCAGGCCGCTGGGTTGCGTGGACCTGAGCAAGAAGCGGGCGGCGGCCAAGAGCCTGTTGGGGGGCTGAAAGAGCTGCATATCGCGGACTTGGCTTGCGGCAACCTTCGTTTCGAGGCCTTCCTTGAGCAGAAGATGCCGCAAACACGCCTAAGCGCCCTAGCCCTGGATGCCTGCGAAAGCCTACCTGCTCTCAGGAGCGACACGCGCTTCGCACGCTGCGACATCATCGAAGAGCTTTCAAGGGGGACCCTTCGCCAGACACTCGCCAACACCTGGGAAAACACCGGCACGCCCCGCGCCGACCTGGCCGTCTGCTTCGGGTTCATGCACCATATCCCCTTGCCCGAATGGCGGGCGCAGCTGTTGGAGGCAATGCTCAGCGCCGTGAAGCCGGGCGGGTTCGTGTGCATCTCCTTCTGGCGCTTTGCCGATGACGAGGGGTTGGCCAACAAGGCGCGGCGCACGCACGCGCAAGGCTGTGCCCAACTCGGGCTCAGCCCTGCCGCCTTCAACGAAGGCGATTTCCTGCTTGGGTGGAAGAACCGCGAAGGATCCTACCGCTATTGCCACAGCTTCACCGATGCCGATATCGACGGGCTTGCAGCCGCCCTGCCACCGAACGCGAAAACGGCCGCCCGCTTCCGTGCGGACGGCCGAACCGGCAATCTCAACGAATATCTGGTGCTGCAGAAAAGCTAGCCTGCCAAGCTGCCGCCCAAGCCCTGAAGCTGCACACGCAACCAGGCCCAGTCCGCGCACGCATAGCAAACCCAAGGATAGCTCGAGCCCATACAGGCCCGGGCAAACCTGCAACCCCTAATCGCGCGTGAGCTTGCGATGGATGCGATGGGGCTTCGCCGCTTCTTCGCCCAGGCGCTCGATCTTGTTCTTCTGGTAGGAATCGAAGTTGCCCTCGAACCAATGCCAATTGCCCGGGTTCTCGTCGGTGCCTTCCCATGCCAGGATATGCGTGGCGATGCGATCCAGGAACATGCGGTCGTGGCTGGTGATAACCGCGCAGCCCGGGAATGCCAGCAGGGCTTCCTCCAAGCTCTCGAGCGTTTCCACGTCAAGGTCGTTCGTGGGCTCGTCCAGAAGCAGCAGGTTGCCGCCCTGCTTCAAGGTAAGCGCCAGGTTCAGGCGATTGCGCTCGCCGCCGGAAAGCACATTGGAAGGCTTCTGCTGGTCGGAGCCCTTGAAGCCGAAGTTGGCAACGTAGGCACGGCTGGGTATCTCCTGCTCGCCCACGCGGATGTAGTCCAGCCCGTCAGAAACCACTTCCCAAAGCGTCTTCTTCGGGTCAAGGCCTTCACGGTTCTGGTCGACGTAAGAGATCTTCACGGTTTCGCCCAGCTCAAGCGTGCCGCCAGAAGTGGGCTCCTTGCCCACGATCATCTTGAACAGAGTGGATTTGCCCACGCCGTTGGGGCCGATAACGCCCACGATGCCGTTGCGCGGCAAGCTGAAGGAAAGATCGTCGATGAGCACGCGGTCGCCGAACTGCTTGTGCAGGTGCTCCACTTCCAGCACCTTCGCGCCCAGGCGGGGGCCAACGGGAATGGAGATGGCCGTGAAGTCGACGTCCTTGGCGCTGCGCGCTTCGGCTTCCATCTGCTCGTAGCGCTCCAAACGCGCCTTGTTCTTCGC
>CAVDDI010000048.1:0-10651 GCA_963607675.1 bacterium
CAATGAAGCACCCCGCCCCTAGGCCAGCTGCTAGGCCTGGGAGCGGGGTTTCTTTTGCGACGGGAACCCGTATACGCAGAACAGGCCCTTCGGCAGCATCTAGCCGAAGGGCCTGTTTGGGTTCGGTTCAAGGCAAAGGCTATGCAGCAGCCGAAGAAGAGCCTTGATCGGAATTGCCGCTGGCAACGGATTCCACGGTAACCAGGTTGCCGCCGCCCGCTGCGAAGTTCAGCGTGATGGTGTCGCCTTCCTTGTAGCGAACGATGTCGGTAACCGAGGCAACGGGGCAATCGTAGAGGGTATCGTCACCGCTGAGCATCACGTAGTAGTGCGAGTTGCCGTCAAGCACCACCGGCGATATGAGGGATATGGTGCCCGTTGCCGAGCTGTCGGACTTGGAGGAGCTGGAGCCATCATCCACCGATACGCCGTTTGCGCGAAGGAGCTTCTTGTAGGACTTCTCGGTTTCCTCAAGCGTATCGCCCACGGCAACGTTCTGGTAACGCTGGATATCGATCATGGCGTACTTCTTAACCAGGCCCGCGTTGTCCTTCAACGCCATGAAGTAGGTGGGCTGGTTGTCTACGTTGATGAGCAAGGGGAAAGTGGCCTCGTACTTCAAGTTCTGAACCTGGCCTTCTGCCGAGCTCATTGCCGATTCCTCCGTAGCACCGGCAACGGCGAAGAACTTCGATTCGGCCGTACGCTGGTTGATAAGCACGAAGCCGATAATGGAGTTGTCAGCCGTGGCAGACGTCACACCGGAATAGACCCATACGTCGTCATCCTTGGCGATGTAGTTGTAACCAAGCTGCCCATCGGTTCCAGGCGTGGTCTGCTTCACGCCGCTCTGGCCCAGCCAGGAGTTGATCCAGCCGCTGGAAAGGGATCCGCTCCAGTTGTACTGCTGGATAAGCAATTCGGCAGGATAGGCACGGTCAACCCATTGGGGAACCTCGTCGATGGCAAGGTCCTGGCATTCGCCGGAGCTTGCATCGCAGAGCACCACACGCGAAACCGTCTCGCCGCCGAAGAGGCCCACGGTGTAATCGATAACGGGATAGATCCAATACGGCTTGCCGTCATCGTCGATCTCGAACGACTTCTCTCCGAAGATGTAGAACGGGTGCGTCAGCTGAACATGACGGTCAACGTTGTTGAAGAACGGATCGGAATCAGAGTAGTAGATAGGATCCTCAAGGCGCACGATCTCGGTGTCCTGCGTGCTCATGTTCACGATGACGTAAGCAGGGATGCCCGTGTCGTGGTTAGACCACCATTTGAAGATATCGGCGTAATTCAGCGGACTCACGCGGACAGGTGCGTCCTTGTAGTTGATCTGGGAATATAGGCTCGAGATCTCGAACTGGCTAACGTAGTCGGCCATGGTGCCCATGGTGCGGTTGCCCAACAGCACCGCAGAATCGCGGTCGATGAACGGGATGGTGGAATAATCGGCCTGTTCGATGTCCTGCGCGAAGTCGGCATCCTGGGTGTTCAGGATGGTGGAGTACTTTTCCGCATTGCCCGGGAACAACGTGAGCGAGGCCACGCCGCCCAGCACGCCGATAAGGGCTACCACCACTGGCACCACCATAAGGCGACGGAACCGCTTGGATTTGCGTTCGCTCTTCTCGCGCTTGCCCATACCGCGGTCATAGATCTGGTAGAAGATGAAGAAGACCAGGAATGAAGGGAACAGGATGAATATGCCCACGAACAGCCACAGGTCAAGGCTATGGACGTTGATGGGCGGATGGAACCACCAGTAGCAAAATGCTGCGATAAGAAGGATAACGACGCCCAAAACGACGAACGCCTTCTTGCTCATCTGCGCAAAACGATTACGCAGCACCTCGAAATCGCCAGAGACGCCACGGCCGCCCGAGCGCCCGCCGGCTCCCCCCTGCGAACCAGCGCCGGCAGCGCCTCCAAACTGGTTAAGCAGGTCTGCCCAGCTCATGGGTCCTTGCTGATTAGGATCCGCCATAGGTTTCCTCCCTCTTATCAATACTAGGGAACAATATTACCTGAACCGTTTCGGCAACAACGAAAAAAGGCAGGGCGCACGACCTTTCAGCCGAACCGCCCTGCCCTTCATTGGACGAGGGAAACGCTATGCGAGCATCCTCAGCACATACTGCAGGATACCGCCGTTGTAGTAGTACTCGCCTTCAGTGGGAGTGTCGATACGGACCACTGCAGTGAACTCCACCGAGGTCCCGTCCGGCTTCACCGCCGTTACCGGAACATGGCTTGGGCTTGGCAGGCCGTTCGAGAAGTCGATATCGCCCACCGTGATAACCTCGGAACCATCAAGGCCCAAAGTATCCGCACTCTGCCCATCTTCGAACTGAAGGGGCAGGATGCCCATACCGATAAGGTTGGAGCGGTGGATGCGCTCGAAGCTCTCGGCGAACGCAGCGCGGACCCCTTGGAGCATGGGGCCCTTAGCCGCCCAGTCGCGCGAGGAGCCACTGCCGTACATCTTGCCGGCAAGCACAACCAGCGGGATGCCTTCCTGCTGATAATGCTCTGCGGCGTCATATACGGCCTTCACCTGGCCATCCAGCAGATCACGGGTCCAACCGCCACGCTTGCCGTCCGCCATCTTGTTCATGAGCTTCACGTTGGCGAATGTGCCGCGCATCATCACTTCATGATTGCCGCGGCGGGAACCGTAGGTGTTGAAATCTGCGGGCTGAACGCCATGGCCCTCCAAGTAACGTGCAGCCGGGGAACCATCCGCGATAGAGCCGGCCGGGGAGATATGGTCGGTGGTTATGAAGTCGCCCACGTTCAGAAGAGCACGGGCGCCCTTGATACCAGCAGGGGCCGTGGCCTGGCGCTGCATGCCATCGAAATAGGGCGCACGGCGCACGTAGGTCGAAGCGTCGTCCCATGCGAACACATCGCTTGCCTCCTTGCCAAGGGACTGCCACCTTTCATCGCCTTCGAACAGGCCCTCGCCCGCCCGGTCGAACACCTCTTTCGTACGGCAACGGGAAAGGAGGTCTGCCACCTCTTCGGCGTCGGGCCAGATGTCGCGAAGGAACACTTCCCCACCCTGCGAATCGGTGCCAAGCGGCTGGGTCTCGAAGTCGAAGTCCATGGTGCCGACAAGCGAGTAGGCAACAACAAGGGCCGGGGCGCACAGATAGTTCTGCGAGACGTCGGGAGAGATACGCCCCTCGAAGTTGCGGTTACCCGAAAGGATGCTGGCAAGCTCGATCTGGTCCGCCACATCGTGCATCGCAGGCAGAACCGGACCGGAATTGCCGATACAGCTCATGCAGCCGAAGCCGCAGGTATAGAAGCCGAGCTCACGCAACGAGGGCATAAGGCCGGCAGCGTCAAGGATGTCCTCGGTAGCACGGCTGCCTGGCGCCAGGATGGTTTTCACCCAAGGCTTGGGGCGCAGACCGGCTTTTGCGGCATTCCTGGCAAGAACACCGGCAGAGAGCATCATGCTCGCATCCGTCGCCGTGGTACAGCTGGTTACCGCAGCGATTGCCAAGGCACCATGGGTTATCTCATAGCGCCGCCCAAGCACATCGACCGAAACGGTTTTGGAACGGTCGAGGGAACGCTCTGAGCATATGCCCTCGAACCGGCTCTTGACCTGGGAAAGATCGATTCGGTCATGCGGGCGCGAAGGGCCAGCGACGCTTCGCCCAACGGTGGAGAGGTCGAGCTTGAGCACCTTGGCGTAAGAGCGGGCGGGCGCAGCCGGATCGTTCCAGTAGCCCTGGGCCTTCGCATACGCTTCCACCAACGCTATCTGCTCTTCGCTGCGGCCGGTAAGTCGCAGGTAATCCAAGGTGGCCTGATCCACCGGGAACAAGGTGCACGTTGCCCCGTACTCTGGAGTCATATTCGAGATGCAGGCACGCTGCGTTGCGCTCAGGCCGGCCAGACCATCGCCAAAGCACTCCACGAAGCAGCCCACCACCCCTTCGGCGCGAAGCATCTGCGCGAAGGCAAGGGAAACGTCCATGGCGCTGACCTCAGGGGAAAGCGTGCCGGTGAGCTCGATTCCGTAAACACGGGGAACCAAGGTGGTGATGGGCTGGCCCAAAGCGGCCGCCTCGGCCTCGATGCCGCCAACGCCCCAGCCAAGCACGCCGATGCCGTTGGCGGTCGGGGTGTGCGAATCGGTGCCCACAAGCGTGTCAAAGTACGCAAGGGTGCCCTTGTCGGTTTCCTTTGCCATAGCCACTGTGGCGAATCGCTCGATGTTCAGCTGATGGCAAATGCCTGCTCCGGGAGGCACGATCCTCACGTTCTGGAATGATTCCTGCGCCCACTTCAGGAACTCATAGCGTTCCTTGTTCCGCTCGAACTCGAGTTCCATATTCTTCTGCAGGGCACCAGAGCAACCTGCCTCGTCGGCGATGACGGAATGGTCGATGACCAAATCGCACGGCACCTGAGGGTTGATGCTTGCTGGGTTGCCGCCAAGCTGCATGCATGCCTCGCGCATTACGGCGAAGTCCACAAACACGGGGACGCCCGTAAAGTCCTGGAACAGCACCCTGGCGGGGCTGAACTCGATCTCGCTTCCCACTTCGCCGGAAACGCCGGCTTCAACCAAGCGCTTCGCCAGCTCTTGCGCACGATCATCGGATTCGGCATTGCGCAGGATGTTCTCAAGCAGAACCGTAAGGGAATACGGCAGCTTCTCGTGTCCAGGAACTTGGGCTACCGGATAATAACGGTATTCGGTTGCGCCAACCTTCAAGGTCTTGGAACGATCGGACATGGAAGACCCTTCTTTCCGAGGCCCAAGGCCGGGCCTCTATACGTTAATCGCCCTAAGGGACATGCCGCCTTCGGGCAGCAATAGGTTTCATTGGTATGGCTAGGCCCCAAGAACGCGCACGAGCTCATCGGTGAACTCAGTGCACGAGCAGCCGGCCTGGGAAGACCCGGTTGCCTTACGGATGTCGGCGGTAAGGACCTTTCCTTCCGCGTACACCTTCCGAACCGCGTCGCGGATCTTCTGTGCCGTATCAAGTTCGCCAAGATGGTCAAGCATCATTGCGGCAGAAAGGATCTCTGCAGTCGGATTGCAAACGTCTTTACCGGCAATATCCGGAGCAGAGCCATGCACGGCCTCGAAGATGGCATAATCCGGGCCGATGTTGGCACCGGGAGCTATACCTAAGCCGCCCACAAGACCAGCGCAAAGGTCGCTGGCTATGTCGCCATACAGGTTGGGGAAAACGATGACGTCGAACTGGGAGGGGTCCATGACCAGGTTCATGCAGAAAGCATCGATGATGTTGTCGTTGAACTCGATACCCTCATAGGACTTCGCCACATCGCGGGCGGTTGCAAGGAACAACCCATCGGAATGCTTCATGATATTAGCCTTATGGGCAGCAGTCACCTTCGAACGCCCATGCTTCTTGGCGTACTCGAATGCATAACGGACGATGTTTTCCGAAGCCGTAATGGAAATGGGCTTGATAGATATGCCCGAATCGGGGCGGATGGTGCCAGCGCCCTTCTGCGCGCAGAAATCAATCAGATCGGCAGCTTCCTTGCTGCCTTCCTCGAACTCGATGCCGGCATACAGATCCTCAGAGTTCTCCCTGACTATGACCAGGTCTACATCCTGGTACCTTCCGCCAGCACCTGGAATGGAGATCACCGGGCGCAGGCATACATTGAGGTTCAGGGTTTTGCGCAATGCTACATTCACGCTTCGGAAGCCCGTGCCGACCGGGGTGGTAATAGGCCCCTTGATGGCTACTTTGTTCCTACGAACAGCCTCTATGGTGGTCTCAGGAAGCGGAGTGCCGCACGATTCCATCATATGGGCACCGGCTTCAGCTACCTCCCATTCGATATCAGCGCCGGCCGCTTCGACCACTCGTCGCATAGCCGCGGAGGTTTCAACGCCGATTCCATCGCCAGGGATAAGGGTAACAGTGTGCCTTGCCATCAATACGCTCCTTGATTGAACAGACGGCAACGTTACATCTACATTGCCGAACAGTGACTAATCAATATCGTAGCGGCAAAAGCAATGGTGTATGCGCTGAAGACGATAATTAACGTAAGCGTAGCGTTAGAGGGGGCCTAGGAAAGCGAATCGATGATCTGCTGGCTACGACGTTTCAAAGCGCCCTTGCCGTGCTCTGCATCGAAGGTCACGCGGGCACGCAAGCCATCTTTTGCCTCCTGAGAGATCTTGCCACCCGCAAAGGAATTGATGGCAACGAGCATGTCTTGATACTCGAAATCGCCATGGTAGCACTGGATAGCCTCATCGAGAAGAGGCCAAACCTTCATGGAGCGATTCTCGGTTGTGGCGCCAAGCGTGCAGAGAAAGCGGAGGGCAGCCAAACGGACAAACCCGTTGTCTTCATCGAAGAGGGCAGCTTCCGCACCGGCCAAGGCCTTATCGCAGGAACGGGAGTCGATGGGAACGAGCTCCGTCAGAACATCAAGGGATTCCCATCTGGTTTGGGCTTCAGGGCGGTTCAGGGCATCGATGAACTCATCGGAGAACGGGGCGAGGATTTCAGGCTTCATCTTTGCTATCTGGGCAAGCACGGCAGAAGCATTCTGGCGATCGCGACGAGAGGAGCCAGAGAGAGCCGCTACAACTTCGCGCAACATACCCTCGGTGCTCAAGACCTGCGCTGCGAGCTCTTTCGATTTCTGCGTCTTTTCGCTCATTGACTCCTCCGATCGACGCAACATATGCGCCAAATTAGGCCATTTGAATACATGAGGCTCAAAATGGCTTCTATTGTTCCAAGATCATTATATTACGGGTGCTCTACGAGCTTATGATGACCGTCAATTCAAACATAATGACCATATGGCAATACTGCTTAGATCATTGCAATGCCACAGGGGTGCCGTAGAAAAAGTTCCCGAAAACAAAACGGCGCCCTCCGAAGAGGGCGCCGCAGTCACGATATGGTAAGCGTGTTTTACTGAGCGTTGGTGTAGTCGCGGTTAACGCTGGAATCCACAGGGACGCCAGGGCCCATGGTGGAAGTTACGGTAACGGACTTGACGTAACGGCCCTTGGCGGAAGCAGGCTTCATGCGAAGGATCTCGTCGTAGAGCGCACCGTAGTTCTCGGCCAGCTGCTCTGCAGTGAAGGAAACCTTGCCGAGGATTACATGGCAAATGCCATATCGGTCCGCACGATACTCAACACGGCCGCCCTTGAGCTCTTTGATGGCCTTGGCGACGTCGGGGGTAACCGTACCGAGCTTGGGGTTCGGCATAAGGCCACGAGGACCGAGGATCTTACCAAGACGACCAACCTTGGCCATCTGGTCGGGAGTGGCAACCGTGGCATCGAAATCGATGTTGCCGGCCTGGATCTCTGCAACCAGGTCGTCGGAGCCTACGATCTCGGCACCAGCTTCCTTAGCTGCGCGGGCAGCGTCGCCCTCAGCGAAAACAGCGATGCGGACAGTCTTGCCAGAGCCGTTGGGGAGGCTTACGGTACCGCGAAGCTGCTGGTCGGCCTGACGGGTGTCGATGCCCAGACGGAAGTGGGCCTCAACGGTCTCGTCGAAGTTCGCGAAAGCGATTTCCTTGACCAAAGAAAGTGCTGCGATAGGGCTGTAAACCTTACCAGCCTCTACCTTCTCTTCGGCTGCCTTGTACTTCTTGTTAGCCATAATTCAAAATTCCTTTCGTGGTTATAGCGGATCTTGCTTCTAAAGACCCTTCCACCTGATGCTTCTTAGGAAGAAGCTGTGATCAGTGCAAATAATATGACGAAAGACTATTCGCCAGCATCCTCGCCGTTGAGCAGTGCCTGAAGACGACGGGTAACCTTGTACTCGGTCTTCGGGGCGCGACCCTCGATGGTGACGCCCATGGAACGAGCGGTACCAGCAACGATTTCCATTGCTGCCTCGATGTCGTTCGCATTGAGGTCGGGCATCTTGATCTCAGCGATCTTGCGAAGCTGGTCGAGGGAAAGCTCGCCGACCTTCTTCAGTTGCGGGATGCCGGAAGCGCTCTTGAGGCCAAGCTCCTGCTTGATGAGGAAGGCGGCCGGAGGCGTCTTGCAAACGAAGTCGAAGGTCTTGTCTTCGTAGATGGTGATCTCGACAGGAACGATGGTGCCTGCCTTGTCCTGCGTTGCGGCATTGAATGCCTGGCAGAACTGCATGATGTTGACACCCTGAGCACCGAGCGCCGGGCCAACAGGAGGAGCAGGGTTCGCAGCACCAGCGGGAATCTGGAGCTTTACGAAGCCCGTTACATTCTTCTCAGCCATTTCAGTTAAATCCTTTCGACTGAAATATCTTGCTTACCATTTCTATGACAAGCGCCTTTGCGAGAAGCCCCGTCCACATACGGGCGCAGAAAGACGCATTGCATTCAAGATTAGATGTTTGCCACCTGATCGAAGGAAAGCTCAACAGGGGTTTCGCGTCCGAAGATGGAAACCATGACCTTAACCTTGCCAGACTCAGGGGAAACCTCGGAGACAACGCCATCGAACTCCGCCAGAGGACCGGAAACGACCTTGACGGTCTGACCGATCTCAAGGCTCGTGGAAGTGATCTTCTTCGGAGCCTCATGGGCGGTACGCTTCATGATCTTGTTGTACTCTTCGCGAGTGAGGGGAGCAGGATTGCCCTGGCTACCCACGAACCCGGTTACACCGGGGGTGTTGCGAACCGCAGCCCAGCTACGATCGTCAAGCTCCATGCGGACTAGGACGTATCCAGGGAAAACCTTCTTGTCACTTTCCACACGGCGGCCGCCTTCTTTGATCTCCGTAACCGTTTCGGTGGGGATCTGGATGGCGAACACGTTGTTTTCAAGACCCATGGTTTCAATGCGGGTCTCAAGATTCTTCTTTACCTTGTTCTCGTACCCAGAGTACGTGTGAAGGACATACCATTTCTTAGTCATGGATTAAGCCCCCAAACTAGAGATAGCGAGAAGAATCGGGGTTACGACCCAGGTATCGAGGACCGTAACGAAGACGCCAAAGAACAGAAGGGCAAGCACGACCACGCCCGTCCATTGCAGAACGTCCTGCTTGGTAGGCCACGTTACGCGGCGCATCTCAGAACGTACATCGGAAAGAAAGGCAAAGCGCTTTTTCTTGGGCTTCGCAACAGCCTTCTTAGGCTGCTTTTGCGAAGACTCAGCCTTCTTGGCGTCAGAAGAAGATTTGCCGAAGCTGAAGCGCTTCTTGGTCTCTTCCGCTACAACGGGGGTTGCCTCGACCTGCTCGGCGCGCTCTTTCTTCGCTGCGCGGTTTGCAGATGCCTTGGCCCTCTGTGTTTTAGACTTCTTTGCCATACAACTTCCTGCTCTGGAAATTACTACTCTCTATACGCCAAACAAGCAGCTACACGAGCTGCTCATTAACAAGCTGGCAGGCCAGGAGGGACTCGAACCCCCAACATGCGGTTTTGGAGACCGCCGCTCTACCAATTGGAGCTACTGGCCTATTTTGTTCCTAAATCCTTAGCGAGTTTCCTTGTGCATGGTATGGTGGCCACACCATTTGCAGTACTTCTTGAACTCAATACGATCAGGATTGTTCTGCTTGTTCTTCTTGGTCGTGTAGTTTCGACGCTTGCATTCAGTGCATGCAAGGGTGACCAAAGTACGCATCAATTCTCCTTTAAGTACAGTATTCGCATCGCTCGACAATAGCACATGATCAATGGAGAGGGGAGCCTGTTGCCAGGCTCCCCTACCGAATTCATTGAAAAGATCAGTTATTTGATGATCTTGGTTACACGACCGGAGCCAACGGTGCGGCCACCCTCGCGGATAGCGAAGCGGAGGCCTTCCTCCATAGCTACGGGGTGGATGAGCTCAGCGGTGATGGTCACATTGTCGCCAGGCATAACCATTTCGGTGCCCTCGGGCAGGTGTGCAACACCGGTGATGTCCGTGGTGCGGAAGTAGAACTGCGGACGATAGCCATCGAAGAACGGGGTATGACGGCCACCCTCGTCCTTGGTGAGGATGTAAACCTGACCCTCGAACTCCTGGTGAGGGGTAACGGAACCGGGCTTGCAGAGAACCTGGCCGCGGAGGATGTCCTCACGCTTGATGCCACGGAGCAGGCAGCCGATGTTGTCGCCAGCCTGAGCCTCGTCGAGCAGCTTACGGAACATCTCGATGCCGGTGCAAACCGTCTTCTCGGTGTCCTTGATGCCGACGATCTCGAGTTCGTCGTTTACGTGCAGAACGCCGCGCTCAACACGACCGGTGGCAACGGTGCCACGGCCGGTGATGGTCATGGTGTCCTCGACAGCCATCAGGAAGGGCTTGTCAACGTCACGCTCGGGGGTAGGAATGTGCTCATCAACGGTGTCCATGAGCTCCCAGATCTTGTCCTGCCATTCCTTCTCGCCCTCGAGGGCCTTAAGAGCGGAACCGCGGATGATCGGGCAATCCTCGAAGCCATAGGACTCGAGAAGCTCGGAAACCTCCATCTCGACGAGCTCGAGGAGCTCTTCGTCGTCGACCATGTCGCACTTGTTCAGGAATACGACGATGTAGGGTACGCCAACCTGACGGGCGAGCAGGATGTGCTCGCGGGTCTGAGCCATGGGGCCGTCGGTTGCGGCGATAACGAGGATAGCGCCGTCCATCTGAGCAGCACCGGTGATCATGTTCTTGACGTAGTCAG
>CAVDDI010000049.1:0-10544 GCA_963607675.1 bacterium
CAAGCAGTATCAGCGTCTGAGCTTTTCGTATTACGACCGCAACAACACCGGCGAGGCAGAATAAGAACGGCAGGTGGGCGGCAGGATCGCGATCAGCGAGTCGGTTCGCCCTCATTCTTATAGGAGGCTTTGCGTTGGGTAAGGCGAAGGAAAGCGAAAAGCAGGAAGTGCCTTTCAGGGAAGTGGCGCGGAAGTTCGTGGGCTACTACAAGCCCTTCACGTTCCTGTTCGTGGCCGATTTGGTGGCGGCCACCATCTTGGCCGCAGTTGACCTGGCCTTTCCGCAGATACTGAACTTCTTTGTGCGCGATTTCTTCGTGAACGCGCAGGATGCCATCATGGGCGTGCTGCCTTGGGTGGCGGCGGGCTTGGTGCTGATGTACGTGGTGCGCAGCGCGTGCCAGTACTTCATTTCCTGCTGGGGCCACATCATGGGCGCGCGCATGGAGGCGCGTATGCGCATGGACCTGTTCAAGCAGTATCAGCGTCTGAGCTTTTCGTATTACGACCGCAACAACACCGGCGAGATGATGTCGAAGCTGGTCACCGACCTGTTCGACATCTCCGAGGTGGCACATCACGGGCCTGAGAACCTCTTCATCGCCACGCTGAAGATTGTGGGATCGTTTGTGCTGCTGATGTTCATCAACGTGCCACTGACGCTGGTGATGCTGGCAGTGACGCTGGTCATGGCCACGTATTCCTTCGTGCAGAACTACCGCAAGCGCATTATCTTCCGGCAGAACCGCGTGAAGATGGCGGGCATCAATTCGCGCCTGCAGGATTCGCTGGGCGGCATCCGCGTGGTGAAGGGCTTCGGCAACGAGGACATCGAGATAGACAAGTTCGGCCACGCCAACGACGAGTTCATCGAGACGAAGGAGCTCTCGTACCGCTTCATGGGGCAATTCCAGATGGCTTCGAGCTTCTTCACGGGCGCGCTGTACACGGCAACCATCGTGGGCGGCGGGCTGTTCGTGGCGCAGGGCATCTTAGACCCGGCCGATATGGTTATGTATGCCCTGTACATCGGCATCTTCATTGCCCCGGTGGAGCTACTGATCAACTTCACCGAGACGTTCCAGAAGGGTTATGCGGGCTTCCGGCGCTTCGTGGAGACGCTGGCGGAGCAGCCGGGCGTTGAGAATAGGCCGAACGCGGTTGACCTGGGTCCGATCGTGGGCGAGCAGGGTGCGCCGGCTATCAGCTACAAGGATGTGCATTTTTCCTACGTCGACGGCAAGGAAGTGCTGCGCGGGCTGAACCTGGAAGTGCTGGCGGGCAGCACCGTGGCGCTGGTGGGGCCTTCGGGCGGCGGCAAGACCACTACGTGCTCGCTGCTGCCGCGCTTCTACGACGTGGACGCGGGGTCTATCTGCATCGATGGCGTTGATGTGCGCGATGCCAGCATCGAGTCGCTGCGCGCGCAGGTGGGCATTGTGCAGCAGGACGTGTACCTGTTCGAGGGCACGATTCGCGAGAACATCCTGTACGGCGACCCAGGCGCCAGCCAAGAGCGCATCGAATGGGCGGCGAAGCAGGCGAACATCCACGAGTTCGTGCAGGGGCTGGAAGATGGCTATGACACGTTCGTGGGCGAGCGCGGTACGCGCCTTTCGGGCGGGCAAAAGCAGCGCATCGCCATTGCGCGCGTGTTCCTGCGCGACCCGCACGTGCTGATTCTGGACGAGGCCACCAGCGCCCTGGACAACGAAAGCGAAGAGCGCGTGCAGGAATCGCTGGAGCAGCTGAGCCAGAACCGCACCACGCTGGTGATCGCGCATAGGCTCTCCACCATCCGCAACGCCGACTTCATCGCTGTGGTGGACGACGGCCGGGTGGTGGAAGTGGGCACCCACGAAGAGCTGCGCGCAAAGGGCGGCATCTATGATCGCTACTATCGCATGCAGTTCGCCGGGAGAAGAGAGGCGTAAGGGCTGGATCGTTGGGGTCGGGGCTGGTGTGGGGTGCCAGTGATACGGCTGCGGTTCAGCGAGCGATGGACGCGGGGTGCTACCGGGGGTGCCGGGACTATGGCTAAGGCGAAGGTGAACCGGCAGTGCTGCTATGATTCGGCAGGCGTTGGACGCATTTGACTTTTTGGCCGGTGATCTGTTGATGCCGGTAGGGCGTGGGTCTGCGGTATTCGTATGTGCTTCGAGTACCGCTGGTGGCAGAGATTCCATACCCCCATGGGGTATACGGCACGAGAGTGCTACCATGGGCGTGAAACATGGGGCGGCGCAGGTGCCGCTTGCGCGAGAAGGGAAGCTGAATGTACAGGACGGTTGTGGATG
This sequence comes from bacterium, assembly GCA_963607675.1. GTDB lineage: Bacteria > Actinomycetota > Coriobacteriia > Coriobacteriales > Eggerthellaceae > Anaerotardibacter. The sequence continues at coordinate 2,298 of CAVDDI010000049.1, forward strand.
TTGACGGCATGATGTGCGGCCATTGCGAGGCGCATGTAAACGATGCGGTGCGCAACAACTTCAAGGTGAAGAAGGTGAGCAGCTCGCACGCGAAGGGCCGCACGGTTATCGAGTCGGAGGCTCCGCTCGACGAAGCGAAGCTTCGCGAGGTCATCTCGGCGCAGGGCTACGACGTGCAGGACGTTACCACCGAGCAAGCTGAGAAGAAGGGCCTGTTCGGTCGTTTCGGGAAGTAGGTTGCTGGGAACATTCCTCGGAGGTCCCCGTTTGTCATCGATGCCCGGTTCCGTAAGAAGCGGAGCTGGGCATTCGTGTATTTTGTGGGGGTTGCAACAGCAATGCGCGATAGCGTGCAGTGGGGTCTGGCCGGAGTTGGCTCATTCGGAAGGGCTCATCGGATGCGGTCTGCCGGTCAAGCGGACCTCGACCTTGCCCTGGCGTACGCAGCGGGGCCGGCTGTTCGTGTTGATGATATTCCCAAATGGGAAGATTTATGACGGTCTAGAGAGAATTGTCCCATTCGGGAATATTGCTCGTCGCTAATGCTTTATGATCCCATTTGGGAATATCATTTAAACGCCAAAGGCGCATTAATGCAAAGAAGCGAAAGAAGTGCTCAATGAAGCTCGAGTTGCCCCCTAAGCCGCGCAGGACGGAATCAGGGAAAATATCGACCGCTGCCGATCTGGGCGAGATCCTTCGGGAACGGCGCAAGCGGCTTGGGATGACCCAGGGCCAGCTTGCAGAAGCGTGCCACTGCTCGCCTCGTTTTATCAGCGAGCTTGAGCGAGGTGTTGCCGGGGGTAATATCAAGCAGGTGATTGCCGTGTGCCGCGAGGTGGGAATCGACCTGTTCGCCAAAGCGAGGGGATAGAAATGGAAATCGCAGTCTATCGTGATTGGCGTGGAGGCAAACAAAGGGTTGGAACTATCAGGCGTCAAGAAGGCCCGGGATCGGAACAGTTCCTCTATGACGATGCGTTCCTAGAAAGGGGAACGCTCGGTATCTCCGAGAGAATCCCTTTGTCTGACTGTGTTTTTGAATCGAGGGAAATAGCCCCATTCTTCCAGGGTCTCTTGCCGGAGGGGGAGGTTATCGCTCACGTTGCCCGCATGGGGCAGGTTCCCCGAAACGACTGGTTCGGCCTTATCGCGATGCTTGGATGTGAGAGCATTGGTGCGCTCACTTTTGCGACCGAAGATTTGCAAACGGGTTGCCTCGAGGGCTCTTATGATGAGCTTAAGCCCGAAGACACACTCGCCTTGCGTGAGCACCCAGCGCGTGTGGCAGCTTCTATTGCGAGTTCGACACGGCTTTCGCTGGCAGGTGCTCAGTCTAAAGTTGCATGGACGTTGCCGAATGGCGTCTCTCCTTGCGATGCCCGAATAGAGGACTGGTTGGTTCCTCGTGGGGGTGCGGCATCGACGCACATCGTGAAAATATCGCGGAACGGCGAAGAGGATCTTGCCATCAATGAGTTGGCTTGCTCCTATTTGGCAAAATCGTGTGGAATCGAAACGGCATCGGTATACGAGATCCCCCAAGTGCCGGGCGCCATTGCTGTTGAGCGGTACGACCGGATCTGGAGCGAGGTCGATGGCGAGCAAGCGGTCGAGAGACTGCATCAGGAAGATTTTTGCCAGGCATTGGGGCTTGCCCCTTTCTACAAATATCAGCCCCAGGGTGTCGAGGCCGACTATGTCGAGATGGCCGGTGATTTACTGGGAGAAACGGCCGCCTTTCCCGCGAAGGACCGGGTTGAGTTCGCGAAACGCCTGGTTTTCAGCTATGTGGTAGGTAACTCCGATGCGCATTTGAAGAACAGCTCCTTGCTTTACGGAAGAGATTGGCGTTCGAGAACGTTGGCTCCCTTGTACGATGTAACCTGCATACCACTGAGCGGGTATTCGACGAAGATACCTTTCGTCATTGGCAACCATCGCGAGATGGACGAAATCGACGCAGATGATATTTTTCAGATTTGTGTGAGTGCAGACGCGTCTGTGGGGGCATTTGATGAAGCCGTTGCGGAAGTGATGTTAGGATTGGCAACACCCGTTGTGCCTGATTGCGGGCAAAACGTGCGTGACATGATCGACCGGATCTTGGAAAACTCCAAACCCCGGATTAAGGTGCTGCAAAGGTATCTCGATGGCGCGAAATAAGACGACATCGAATGGACGGCGTTTTTGATGGTGCGGGCTGCCGGTCAAGCGGACCGCGATCTTGCCCTGGCGTACGCAGTGGGGCCTGTCATTTGCTCTGTGCAGGTCGACCAATAGCTCCATGGAAACGGGAATCACCCAGCAAGCTAGGCGGTGGTTCGACCCCGCCGGCCCCGACCTTGCCTCTACCGCACGCGGTAGGGTTTTTCGCCGATGTAGAGCTTGATTGGGCAGCGCTTCGGCGGCTGCACGTGGCCAACCAGGTCGAGCGTGGCGACGGCGGCATCATGTGCGGCGTTGGGTCGGCGCAGGGTCTCGCCGGAATCGAGCATGGATTTCAGCACATCGGGGTTCTGGTGAATCTGCGTCAGCTGCGCCAGAAGCTCCTGCGAGGTTTTCGCCTCCACGGCGGCGCCGGTGGCGGTAACGGTGAGGGTATTCGCGCGCTCCTGCCCGTACGGCGTGCCCACCAAGATGAGCGGCAGCCGTGCGCACAGGCATTCGGTGGTTGCCAGCCCGCCCGATTTCGCCACGATCATGTCGCTTGCCTCCATGAGCTGCGGGATGTCCTCGATGTAGTTGAACACGCTGACGTTCGTGATGCTCTGCTCGGCGAAGTATCCCTTCAGCCCGTTGGCGTACTCTTCGTCGGCGCCGGCAAGGAACGCGAAGTGCATGTTGGGGAAGCTGCCCAGCTGCGGCAATATCTGGTTCACGATCTTGCGGAACGGGATGTAGGGTTGCGAAAGGCGCGCGCCCGCCATAACCAGGCAGATGGTCTTGTCTTCCGGCAGGTCGAAGCGCTGCAGTACCTGTGCGCGGTTGATGGGCTCGGAAAAGCCCTTGCGCACGGGGATGCCGGTTACCTTTATGTGGCTGCGCGGCACGCGGCGCGGAAGCAGCTCCTTCACCATGGTTTCGTCGGCGGCGCAGAACAGGTCGCACCCCAGGTTGGGCCACAGGCCCTCGGCGCCGTAGTCGGTGGGGATGCACACCATGGGGAACTGCTGCTTGGTTACCATGCGTGCGGCCACCGAAGCGTTGGCAGCAACGATGTGCGTGGCGATGACTGCGATGGGCTTGCGCTTGCGGATGAGGTTGGTGTAGCGGCCGAACATAAACGTTGACCAGGCCGAACCGCCTCCCCAAAGCAGGCGCCCCGTGAAGGTGCGGTGCCAGGTGAAGTCGTAGAGCGAATCGAACACTACCGTGACGTTGGCGGTTTTGTCGCCATCAAACTTCAGGTAGCCGTAATCCAGGATGTCCAGCACGGCGATTTCCGTGTCGGCGGGAAGGGCTGGGTGCTTGCCGCACAGGTCTTCCAGTGCCTGAGCGGTTGCCTGGGCAGCGCTGCGATGGCCGGAGCCGACCGAGGCATGGGCAACGATGACCAGGGGGCGGTCCGAGTTCTCATCGCAGGTGGTGGTTATCACGGGCGCCCTCCTTCCGCTGTTGCCTGGCGTCGGCTGTTTTTGCGCTGCTTAGTTTATCTAAGCAGAAAGAAGCGGTGCGAGTGAACGGCAACGGGAAGAAAACCGTTACAGCACCACAGCTGCGTGTGAGGGGCGGATTGGCCGCGAGGTTGGGGCTAGGCAGGGGCGGGCGTGTTGGGTGGCAGGCGTTGGGCCGGAGGCACGAAGAATGGCCATCGCCGAACGTGCTAATTCGTAATTTGTAATCGCAAAAAGTGCTAATTCGCACAAATTGCGATCGCGAAATTACTAATTAGTAATCCACTTTTACAAATTACGAGTTAATTCGTACAAACTAGCTTGTAATTTGTACGAATTGTCTGCCTTTGATTACTGATTCGAAATAAGGGCACGACGCTAGGACGATGCGGGATGGCTTGTGCTGACCTGCTGCCGTGTCTGGCGCGACTGTTGCGGCTCGGCGACAACCATGCGACAGCTGTCGCCGAACTGTCGCGACACTGTCGCTTAGGTGTCGTTTCGTGGGCGTATTGCTGCTAAGCTGCGTTGCTCGGCGCCCACTCCTTCTGCATGGATAGACCGAAATAAACCAAAGTATTTTGGTCAATTGCCTTATTTCGGGCGAATAGACCAAAATATTAACCGATTTTTATGTCTATCGGTGAAATATGCGAGAATAGGCAAAAGAAACGGTTTCGTCTTCGGTCTATCAGGGGGTGTCGCATGTCGTCTAAATACAAAGACCTTAGAACCCTGTTCCATATCTCGGAAGGCGAAGCGAAGCGGGTGTATGAAGAGCGCTTCCATTCCAAAGATGCTGTGCTCCTCGATTTCGGCATTGGCGAAAGCCAGGCGTTCTACGTGATGGACTCGGCTGTCTACGAGTTGATCATCAAGGCCATGGATCTTGATAGACGTATCGAGCAGGTCATCAAGGGGCTGCCCCCAAAGGCCATCGACGAATACATGGACAAATGCCTTATTGACGAGATCGTTCTTACCAACGGGATAGAGGGTGTCCACTCGACGCGCAGGGAGATCGATGATGCCCTGCAAAAGCTCGCCAAAAAAGACAAGAACGGCAGATTCTTGGGCATCGTAGAGAAATATAAGGCGCTTAGAACGCGTGAGCGGATCCCCATCGAATCGTGTGCTGACGTGCGAGCCCTTTACGACAAGTTGGTGCTCGATGAAGTAGTGGCCGATGCTCCCGATCGCGCCCCCGATGGGCAGCTCTTCCGAGAGGGACCTGTAAGCGTTTTCGACGCTGCGCAAAGACCTATCCATCATGGCATTGAGCCCGAGGCCAAGATCATCGAGCTCATGGACCACGCCTTGCGCATTCTTGGAAACAGCGATCTTCCTGTTTTGGTGCGCGTGTCAGTGTTCCATTTCGTGTTCGCTTACATCCATCCGTTCTACGATGGTAATGGTCGTACCAACAGGTTCATCAGCAGTTATGTTCTTTCGCATAGCTTTAACCCGATTGTCGGGTATCGTTTGTCGTACTCGGTGAAAGAGAGAATCGAAAAGTACTACAAGGGTTTTTCGGTTTGCGAGCACCCGCTTAACAGGGGCGATCTTACGCCGTTCATCGTGTTGTTTTCCGAACTGGTTGTTGACGCCATGGAGAGCATGCTGAATTCACTGAGGGAAAAGCAGTACGACTTGGAAGGCGCCGTTGACGCGGTGAACCGCGCAATCGCTACCGAAGAAGAGGATGCTGGACTGTGGGGCGTGGCGTTCATCTTGGCGCAGGCAGCGCTGTTCTCGGAAAACGGCGCGAGTACCGAAGAACTGTGTGCGGCGATGGGGATGTCTGAGCCCACCATGGCCAAGCATCGAAAGCGTATCAAAGAGCTGGGTTTCTTGTGCGAGGCGCACAAGGGCCGGCAGCGTTACTATTCGCTCGATTTGGGGAAGATGGGGTAGCGTCAGGCGCTCGCGCATTCTGACCTCGCAACATCAAACAGGTAATCGCTGTGTGCTGCGAGGTAGGCATCGACCTATACGCCAAACCAAGGGGATAAAGTGGACGTTTTCGCTTACTGCGATTGGTGCGGCATTTAGCGGAGAACCTGTTTCACAGTAGCGCTATGTGCTTCGAGGAAGTATTGTTGCAGAACACAATGCTATGAAAAGTACGTAAGGACATAAATTGCATCGTTTCCTAGTTAATGCGGCAGACTTCCTGTTTCCCGCTGAGCGGCGCAGCACCAACTCAAGGCGCATAGCCTTATGGGCGGTTGTGGGCGTTGTTGCATATGCTTCTATGCTGGTGCGTGTTGCTGTGAATTCGGAAGGCTTGCTGTATTGGGGGCATTGCGGCAAGCTGGAAGCTTTGGGACTCTTTCTCGTGGCGGCCGTGTGCTTTGCGCGCTTCGCCCGTTGTGGCGCGGGTAGCGCGAAAGGGTGGTTCATCGCGCTATCTGCTGTGATCTCCTTGCTTAACGTTGCAGGGCAGGCATTAGATGCATCCAATTCCCTTGCTCTGTTCTATTCCAGCGCGCCCAGTGTTGCCCTGTTCGTGCTTCGCCTTATGGGCGGGGCCGTGTTTTTCTATGCGGTGTTCTGCCTGTTAGCGGATATCGTCCTTTGCGTAGCCGCATGCCAAAAGCCCGGCCAGGCGAGCAATGTCTCGCATGGTACGGTACAGGACGTCCCAACAACCAGCACGGCAGGCCTTGAACCAAGCAGCGAACCCGGCCCGGTGCATGCCCCTGCGCGCTACACGCTGCGCGGTCGTGAGCTTGCCGTACCCGTACAACTCGTCTTCATCGCCCTGTGCTGGTTGCCCTACGTGATAGTTTTCTTTCCCGGAACCATGCCCACCGATACCGCTCGTCAGTTGGCGCAGTGGTTCGGAACGGGGGGAGTGCCGCTAGATAACCACTTCCCGTATTTGACCTCTGTGCTGTTTGGCGCTGCGTATTCGCTTGGCAGCGCAGTGGAGGGCACGGGCGTGGGCGGGATGCTTGCTCTAACCGCGCTCCAGTACGCCCTAGGCCTTGTTGCCTTCGGATTGGTGCTGCTGGCGTTGCGCAAGGTTGGCGCGCCAACATGGCTGGTGGTTGCCAGCACGGTGTTCGTGGCGCTGATGCCCATAATCCCCACCTACGTGGTCTCCATTAGCAAGGACTACCTGCACGCATTGTGCGTAGCCGTGTTCTGCGCTCAGCTGCTGCTATTGGTTCTTTCGCACAAGAGCGGGCGGAATCCGGGCAAGCTTGCCCGGTGGTGGGCCATTGCGCTGGTGGCGCTGTTGGTATGTCTTACCAGGAACAACGGCGTGGTTGTTGCGGGCGTGGGCCTGCTTGCTGCGGCAATTGCGCTGCGTTCGCTGAAGGGCGGGGCGTGCCTGGTGGCGGTGATGGCGGCGTTCCTTTGCTGGAATTCGGCCGTGCTGCCCGCGTGCAACGTGCAGCCTACCGAACCGCGCGAGGTGCTTTCCATCCCGGCGCAGGTAGTGGCTCGCTCGTACGCTATGGGCTACGAGCCTGCCGCATCGGATGCAGCTGTGCTGGCAGAATGCACCAGTGGCAACCTGCAAGACCTGGCAACTCTGTACAACCCGCGCATTTCAGACCCGGCAAAGGGCATTGTTATGGCCGACAAGTCCCAGGTGCTACAGTACATAGGCGCCTCGCTTGGTGTGGCGGCAGCTCACCCGGGCAGTGCATTGGCTGCGGCACTCGGCACTACGTACGGTTTCTGGTACCCGGGATGTTTGGGTACGTATTGGGCGGAAGACATTCCCTATTACTCGGACGACCCATGGTCACTCATCGACTCGGGCTGGTTCGCGGGCGCAGGCTGGGCGAGCGAATGGAACTCCTCTCATGCGTTCCAGTGCAAAGTGTTGCATGCGGTTCATCTGCTGATTCCCGGTGTTTCCCATCTGTACCGCCCGGGAACGTACTGCTGGCTAATTCTGTTTGTGCTGGCGTTTGCCTTGCAATTTAAGGTGAACAGGAAAGTTGCGGCGGTGGTATTGCTGCCGCTTCTGGGTCTGTTTGCAACGCTGGTTGCTGGCCCCTGCGCATCGCTTCGCTATACGCTGCCATTCATCTTCAGCTTGCCTGTGGTGATGGCGGTGCTGTTCTGCTGGCCGCGCGAGAGCTTTAGGTTGGCTTGATATGTAGCATCCATCGCATAAGGGCTGCACTGCCGATACACGCTATAATACTTCTTTACGAACTGCACCCAACTCCAAGGAGACGCACATAGCTTATGGGCTCCGGTAAAGAGCAACTAAAACGCGATTGGTTCATCCTTCGCTCCTTGGTTTCCAAGGACTTCAAACTGAAGTATCGCCGCAGCGTGTTGGGCGTTCTTTGGTCGGTGCTCAACCCCTTGCTTATGATGGTTGTGCTAACGGCCGTTTTCTCTACCATCTTCCGCTTCAACATCGAGAACTTCCCGCTGTACCTTATTTTGGGCCAAACGTTGTTTGCGTTCATGACGGAAGCAACCTCCAGCGCAATGGGGTCTGTCATAGAGTCGGCCCCGCTTATCAAGAAGATCCGTATCAACAAGATGATCTTCCCAATCGAAAAAGCAGTATTCGCGTTGGTGAACTTTGCGATTTCCCTTATTGCGGTTGCTGCTGTAATGCTGTTCTTCCGCATTGTTCCCACAGTCAACATCC
>CAVDDI010000050.1:0-10529 GCA_963607675.1 bacterium
GAAGCACTCAACGCCGGCGGCCTTCCCTTCTTCAATGATGCCAAGGCATTCCTGGGCATCTTCCCCCATCACCGAGATGATGGTCTTCGGCGCGCCTTCCCCGATGGCCACGCCTTTGATGGTTATCGCTCCCATGTTCACTCCTCCCTTGCCAGCCCGGTTTCGGGCTGGGCACCTAACTCTGCCATCTTCTTGGCAACCTGCTCGATAACGACATCGAACGATTCCGCTGCCTGAACGTTTTCCTCTTCCAGTTCCCGAAGGCGCTCAGAGAGCTCCGCAATGCGCTCATCGAGTTCGCGCCTCTTGAACACCTTGAAGGGACCCATGGCGGCCTTTTGCTGCTGCAGCTGCTGCAGTTCCTGTTCGTAACCGGCCTTCCCCGAAAGGCCAACCACGCTATCGCGAGCTTCCCTAAGGGCAAGGAGGTCGGCGGAAAGCCGGTCGATGGCGTCTTCAACCGAAAGGCTGCCTACGCTTTCCAGATGTGCCTTTGCGCGGTCCTGCACGGCAAGCAGCTCGTGCTCCTTACGCGCTCGCTCCACATCCACGCGCCCGGAAAGCTCGCGCTTGAACGTTTCCCCGTACGGCTCCTTCTTGTTGAAGGTAGCGTACGAGGTGTACACCAGGCGGTCGTTGGGCATAACGGCGAGCTTGGATCGCTGGCATATGTTGCCCACCAGCGTGGTTTCCCCCTCTATGACAACCGGCGGTAGCTCAGGGAAACCCTTCAGAAGGCGAAGCCAGTCCATCATGAAGGCATGGAGCTTCTTGGCACCCATGTAAGAGGGCATCATCATGATGGCCTCAAGCTGCTCGGAGATCTGCTTCTTCCGCTCGGCATATATCGCCGCCGATTCCTCGGAGCGCCTCCCCTCGGGGGTAAGCCGAACCGCATGCTTGGCAGCATCGAGCACAACCGGAACGTCGATCTCGGCCTGGCGCGGGTCCCACCCGTTGTAACGGGCAAGCAGGCCCCATGCGTCGGCGTTGTCAGGCTCATGTTCCACTGCCTCCGCGCAAGCGCGAACGCCTTCCTCCAGCTTCCCTTCGGCAATCGCAGCACGGGCTTCAACCAATAGGTTATGGGCCTTTGCCGTTGCCTTCACCTCGGATCCATCTGCCATAGGTACCTCCCTGTTCCCCAAATGCCGACCTTGGCGCAAGGCACCAGTCGAACCGCCGGGGTGCCTGCCATCAACTGATTTCTTATTATGAAGCTCGATGGGCCGAACGGGCTGTTTGAGCCTATAATCGCAACTATGAAACTTCAGCAGCTGAAAGAGTTCTGCGTCATAGCGCAATGCGAAAGCCTTACCAAGGCCGCCAAGATGCTGCACACCTCCCAGCCAAGCCTCAGCCGCAACCTTCGAGCCCTCGAAGAGGAGCTGAACGCCGAGCTGTTCACCCGAACCGGCCGCAACATCGTGCTGAACGATGCAGGCCGCTTCGCCTTCGAGCGCATTGCACCGGCCCTTATCAACCTTGACGGGGTGAAGCAGGACATCAGCAAGTTCGTCTACAACGATGCCCGCTCAATCGACCTCTTCATCCCCGAGCCGATTCCCGGCCTCGAAAGCATCGTGGCATGTTTCAAGAAGCAACACCCCGACGTCAAGCTGCGCGTAAGCTCCCAGGAAATCCGCAGGCTGAAAAGCACCCAACCGAACCTCACCATCTTCAGCAGCCCCATCTCACGCAATGAGGGCAACCTGCTGTTGCTGGGCGAGGAAAGCTTCTGCCTGATGGTTTCCAAGAACAACCCCTTAGCAGGCAACAGCAGGATCAATCTTGCCCAGATACAGCAGGAGCCGCTTGTCCGCGCGCTTCAGGGGTCGCTTTTCGATACCACCGTGCAAATGCTGCAAGATGCCGGCGTTAATCCAAGCATCGTGCTGGAAGACAACGACCGCAACCGCATCATGAGCTACGTCGCCGAAGGTATCGGCGTTGCCCTTGCCCCTGGGAAAACCTGGATACAGGGCTGGCAGGAGCAGGTTGTCGCCCTGCCGATAGCCGACAGCCAGGCGAAGCGCTACCTTTACCTGAAATGGCCCGAAGGCTCGCTTCTGAACTGGGCTACCCTTAAATTCCGCGACAAATTGGCAGACCACTTGAACCGCACCTGCGGCTTCAACTGCCAGCCCTAGCGCAGGCAAAAAACCAATCACCCTACAAGAAGGGCCGGGGGCATTGCGCCTCCGGCCCACCTAGCGGGGAGGGGTTTAGTTAGCCCCTTTGCAAGCAGTTCCCTTCAGGACCCTACTTGCCTTCCTTCAGCACGTTCACCAAGGTGGTGGACAGGCCGTTGGTCTGAGCATCGATGTCGGAGTAAACCTTCTGCACGGAATCCATACCGAGGATCTCGTTGAAGAAGCTGTCATCGTACTCGATAACCTGAACGCCAGCGTCCTGCATGGCCTTCAGGTTGGTGGACTCAAGGTCGGCCATCTGAGGACGGATGGAATCGGTTGCCTCGGAGATAGCCTGAGTCAGAGCCTCCTGGTACGCAGGATCCAGGGAATCCCAGGTGTCCTTGTTGATGCAGATGTTGTTGGTGTACAGGATGTGGTTGGTCTTCGCCAGGTACTTCTGAACCTCCTGCAGGCTTGCGCCTACGCAGGTGTCAACAGCGTTCTCCTGACCATCGACGGTGCCGTTCTGCAGGGCGAAGTAGGTCTCAGACCATGCCAGCGGAGTGGGCTCAGCGCCGATTGCGGTCCAGAACGCCATATGGTTGGAGTTCTGCATGGTGCGGATCTGGAAGCCCTTGAAGTCGGCCAGGGTGCTCAGGTCGCGGTTGGAAGTGGTCTGACGGTAGGTGCCGTTCTGCAGCCAACCCAGGTTGTGCAGGCCAGCGGCCTCGTAAGAGGACTGGAGCTTCTGGGTGAACTCGTTGTCGCCGTTCAGGGCGTTCTCGATCTGGTCGGCATCATAGGTGGCGAATGCCATGGGCAGGTCGAAGGCCGCCAAGTCGGAAACGAACGAAACCATAGGCGCAGGCTGGCCAACGAACATGGCGATGTCGCCGGACTGAACCTGACGCATGCAGTCGCCGTCGCCGCCGAGCTCGCCCGTGCCGTGGTAATCGACATTCAGCTTGCCGCCGGTGATCTCCTTCGCCTTGTCGGCGATAGCCTGGGACCACAGGTTGCCGGCCGCACCCTTGGAGGTGTTGTCGGCCAGGATGAGCGTCACAGAATCAAGATCTTTGTACTTCTCGGGTACATCGCTCGAGGAAGAGCTCGAGCTGCTGCCGCCGCAACCGGACAAGCCGATTACCGCCGCAGCCATAAGGGATACAGCCGCAGCTGCGATCCACTTGGTCTTCGAAGAGACCTTTCCGATAGCTTTCATTATTGTCTCCTTCCCGTAGGATTCATACCTCTCCCCTATGAGGCTTTTGCATTAACCCAGGAGCGCCGTAGAGAACCAGGGTACATACACGATAAGAACAAGGGCAATCAGGAACGATGCGATGAAGGGAAGCGCACGACGCGCGATTGCCATAGGCTGTTCGCCGGACAGGTTGCCCACTACGAACAGGTTGAGCCCGAACGGCGGGGTGGCAAGGCCGATGGCCAAGCAGCAAACCAGCACGACGCCGAAGTGGACCGGGTCCATGCCCATCGCCTGCATCGCGGGAAGCAGGATGGGGGCAAGGATGATGATGGCCGGGCCGGTATCCATAACCATGCCCAAAACCAGGAACAGAAGGGCGCATACCGTGAGGGCAACCCACACGCTGCCGAACGTGCCGGTGATGAAGCTCGTGATGGCCGTAGAGGCGCCGGTGAGCGAAAGGACGCGGCCGAACGCCGTTGCGAACGCCAGCACGAAGGCCAGGCCGCCGTACGTGCGAACAGCGGTGGACATGATGCCGATAAGGTCCTTGAACTTGATGGTTCTGTAGATGAACAGCGAGACGATGAGCGCGTAGAACACGCTGATGCAGGCTGCCTCGGTAGGCGTCACGAAGCCGGCGTAGATGCCGCCGAGCACGATGATGGGGCACAGCAGGGCAGGCAGGCTGTCGATGAACAGGCGCCCCAGGCCGTTTGCCTTCAGTTCGTTCATGGCGTTGCCGATAAGCTCGCGGTCCTCACCGCGGCGCTTGCAGTAGATGATGCTGTAGATCATCAGGCACAGGGCGATGAGGATGCCGGGCAGGATGCCGCCCAGGAACAGATCGCCGGTGGAAACGCCGGTGGCCAGCGAGTACAGGACGAATGGAATGGACGGCGGGATGATAACGCCCAGGCCGCCGGCCACGACGATCATCGCCGAAGACCATTTGCGGTCGTAGCCGAGGCTTACCAAAAACGGCACGCACATGGCGCCGACGGCAGCAGCGGTTGCCGGGCCGGAACCGGAGATGGCGCCGTAGAACAGGCAGGTAAGAACCACCGCACAGGGAATACCACCGGGGAAACGCCCGATGAAGAACGCGAAGAAGTCGAACAGCTTCTTCGAGATGCCGCCTTCGGCCATGATGATGCCGCCGAAGATGAACAGCGGAACGGCCAGGATAGGCGTGGAGTCGGCGCCGGAAAAGGCATTGGTGATGAGCTGGGTGTAGTTGCCGCCAACACCGGTTACCATGATCGGCGCCATGCTGCCGGCGACCATAGCGACGCCGATAGGAATGGATACGGCAATACAAACAAGGAATACAACGAATACAAGTACCGCAGGCATCGCTAGTCTCCTTTCTTATTCATGGTGAACGCAGCTTCGATGGCAGAACCCTCAGAAGCTTTCTCGGCGTTGCGCTTCTCGGCACCAAGCTCGAATTCGGCCTGGGCTTCCGTGGTGCCCTTGGGCTCAACGTTGATGGTCTTGACGTGGATCACGAACATCTCGATGCTTCGCAGGGTTGCAAGGACGAAGCCCAGCACCACCACGGCGTACAGGATCCACATGGGCATCAGCATTGCGGGCGAGGTTTCGCCCGAGGCTATGATGCGGTTGAACACGATTACGGAATAGTAGGAAAGGAAGCCCATGATGGCCGCCGTTACCACATCGACGATGACGTTGATGGCGTTGCGCAGCTTCCAGGGCAGGATGTCTATCAGGGCAGTAACCCTCAACGCGGTTTCCGTGCGCGTGCAGAACGGCAGGGAAAGGAACACCGTGCCGATCCACATGAAGCGGCACAGCTCTTCAGCCCAAGTAAGGCTGGGAACGAAATCGACGTTGCGGCAAATGACCTGAACCAGCTCGACGCAGCAGATAACCACGAGAAAGCAGATAAGGATCGCTTCCTCGAAGTGCTCATCGAGCCACTTGATTGCCTTCATTCCGATTTTCACCTCCAATAAAACAGCGGTTGTTACCAAAGGTGATTTGCGTATCGGATGACTTGCCTGGCATGAAGATCACCCTCCCCCTTCTTAGGCTCGAACCACCACAACCATCCCCTATGGCCGGGGCGCTTGGCCCCTTCGGCGGTTCAAAGCAATCCGGTGCGCGAATCCCCTAATTGATGCGTACCTTCCTTCACGGAAGCGAATCCCCATTCGCCTGGATCCGTGAACATGTTTCTGAACACGTTCTAATCATAGGCGTTACGGAAATGTATACCGTTTCAGTTTTTGGACGTATCAATTCATCGTTGGTATTAATTAATGCGGTGATTATAGCCTATAGCCAGCATTTATAGACAACAGCGTCTTTTTATTGAGTTTTTTGGGCAATGAACGGGTTCACTGGAACAAAAATGCCCCAACTGGCGAATAAACCGCCAGTTGGGGCATTGCGTTGCGCTTCCAATGAAGAGCTAGGTAGGGCGAGTGCCACCGGGCTGGTGGGCAACAAGCCGTACTGGAAGACTCCGGAAGGCTAGGCTACCGGGGGCTGAGGCATCCCACCCTGCGGATTGCCGGCATCGTTGTATACGCCCGCCTTCCAGGCGCTGCGCAGCTTGCCGATGAACACCGCGGAGATGATGTACAGCACCGCGGAAACCATCATGCCGACGAACACCTGCAGCACAGCTGCGGCGATAGCCCAGCCGAAGGCGCCGCCGAGCTTAACGGGGTTGTTGTAGTTGCGCAGGGCGAGGATGGAAGCCACCAAGCCCACAACGCGGCAGATAAGGTAGCCGAACGCCAAGACGGTGATCAACGGGCCGCTGGCAGAGACGATGGCCATGGCATCTTCGCCGGTCATGCCCGAATAGCTGTAGCTATAGCTGTATGCCGAGTTGCCATCGAACGCCATGGACCCCGAAGAGCTGGAAGAGAGCAGCTGGTTCACCATCTGGTTGACGGTGGCGGGGTCGTTGAGGGCAGCGGAGAACATGAAGGCAAACGCTACGAAGATCAAGCCGAACAGGACGCCGATTCCCGACAGGATGACGGTGGCTATGTTCAAGCCCCTGATGGTACGTGACTGTGGATACATAAAAGCCCCTTTCATGAGCTAGATCCCCAACATTCTACCCGATAGGGGCCCTGCCACCCACCGAAACCGCAGCATGGAAGGCAAATTCAAGGCAGGCCGAGCACAACCCTATTTCCGCGACGATTTGCGGTACATGTCCCACACCAGCCAGGCCGAAAGGGCGAAGGCGGAAAGGTACTCGATGAACGAGAGGAACGGCAGGCCGAACACGCGCGGCATGTCCACCGAGATGATAAGGCTGCCGCTTACCAGCAGCGCCGCGATGACCATGCTCATAGCCAAGCGGTTGGTTATGCGCCCCAGCTTGTACAGGGGCTCGGGGCTGCTGAGCATCTCCATGTTCACCTTCAGCTGCCCGCGGGAGAGCATGCGCAGCGTGTCGCCCGAGTACTCCGCCGCCTTGATAAGGCTGTGGCTAGCGGTGTCCAACGCGAACACCAGGTTGCGCGCACGCGTTTCCAGCTCGTGGCGCAGGTCCTTCGTTCGGCGCAGGTGGCCGTTGATGATGTCGATGATGTTGGTTTTCGCCAGGCACTCCTGAAGCGATCCCTCTATGGTCACGATGCCGCGGGAAACCGCCGTTACCGATGCGGGCAACGTTACCTTGCATTGACGCGTGAGCACCATGATGTCGGAGAGCAGCGCGCCGATGTCGATGTCGGCCACATCGGTGGAGCCGTAGCTATCCAGCACGTTGTCGAGCTCTGCCAAGAACCGCGGATGGTCGATGGAGTTCATGTCATGCGCAACGGAGAATGTGATGAGGGCGTCCTTCAGGGCGCTGGCGTTCTTTTCGCCCACCGCCTCGATGATGCGCCCGAAGCCCGCGCGGTCACGCAGGGAAAGGCGGCCCATTATGCCCAGGTCGATGTAGATGACCTTCCCCTCGTGGAGGAAGATGTTGCCCGGATGCGGGTCGGCATGGAAGAAGCCGTGCTCCAAGATCTGCGTGGCGTAGTTGTCCAGCACCTTGACGCCTATTTCCTCCAAGTCGTAGCCGGCCTCCAACAAGCGCTTGGTATCGCGGATGGATATGCCCTCAACGTATTCCATCACCAGGACCTCTTCCCGGCAGTACTCCATGTAGGGTTTCGGGCAGGTGACGTACACCACGTCTTTGTTCAGCAGGGCGAATTCCTCAAGGTTGCGCGCCTCCTTCAGGAAATCCGTTTCCTCGAGGAAGGTATTCCACAGCTCT
Source organism: bacterium (assembly GCA_963607675.1). Lineage (GTDB taxonomy): Bacteria > Actinomycetota > Coriobacteriia > Coriobacteriales > Eggerthellaceae > Anaerotardibacter. The sequence continues at coordinate 7,607 of CAVDDI010000050.1, forward strand.
TCGACCACATCGCGCAGGTCGAGCATCTGGTTGTCCTTCATGAAACGGGAAGCGTGCTTGGCAACCGAGCGCATGACGTCGATGTCCTGGGCCATGGTGGCACGCACGCCGGGACGCTGCACCTTCACCGCCACCACATCGCCGTTCGAGAGCACGGCCTTGTGCACCTGCGCCATGGAGGCGCTGCCCAAAGGCTTGGGGTCTATCTCCTGGAAGACCTGGGCGAAGCTTTCGCCGTAGATGCCCTGCAGGGTTGCAAGCGTTTCCTGGAAAGGCATGGGATCGCAGTCCATCTGCAGCTCAGAGAGCGCATCGCAGTAGGCCTGGGGAAGGATCTCCGAGCGCAGCGAGAGCATCTGGCCGATCTTGATGAAGCTGGGGCCCAGATCAACCAATATGTCGCGGAACTGCGCGGGGCTCAGGCCATCCATCACATGGTGCTTGCGCATGAGCACGATGATCTCGCGCAGGCGACGCGAGCGCGTTTTGCGGCTCAAGCCGAACTGCTTGTCGGGGTCTACGTCGGCACGATCCTGGAAGAAGTGCTTGAGCAGGGTGTTTTCGTCCATCAGGTTCCTTTTGGCGAATGCGTTGTGCAGATAGGGCTGGTTTGAAGCTGGTGCAGCGGGCGGTTGCAGGCACTTTGGCCGGTACGGCGGGCAATGGCGAAGCACTGGGGCGCGATGGGGGCACCTTCAAACGGCAGGCAGCCGGCATCCCGTCTGCCCCGCCGGGAAACGGCGGCTTGGGCCGCCCTGCCTGGGCTTTGGTCAAAGGACCTGCAAGCAACCGCTTGCAGGTTGAGGCAAGCGCGGCGAGGAGTCTGCCTCGCCGCGCTTCGGATGCAAGTCCTACTCGGCTTTTTCCTGTGCCGGCGCCTCTGCGGGGGCCTCTTCGACGGGCTTTTCGGGTTCGGCAGCCAGCTTGGCAACGGTTGCGGCAAACTCTGCGCGCTCATCTGCGCTCATCGCCTTCATGGCAGCGGCTATGCTTTCCGTGCGAACCTGGGAAACCGCTTCGCTTGCCTTGTGCTGGAGCTCGCGGTTGATATCCTTGCCCTGCTCTACCGTGACCCCGCCCTTCTCGATAAGGGTGTCGAGCACTTCCTTGGCCTTTTCACCGGTGATGGCCATTGCGCCTACGCCCGCCAAGAAGATGTCACGGAAGCCTTTTTCGAAATCGGTAGCCATAGTTACCCCTCCTATTCGATTGAATGATCCCTGCCCTTGATTATATCGGCTTTGCCCCAGCTTGAATGGGCGTTGGGGAAACGTAACGTTGCAGGCGAAAGCGTGGAGGTATGCCCGACCGGCAGGTGCCAGGCCGATGAGGGCGCGGGGCCACGATGTGCCCGATACGTTTTTTCGACTGGAATCGACGCATTGTCTGTTTTATTCAACACAATGTTGGGTAAGCTAGGAACAGCCCAGCAAAGACTGGGTTTTTGATTAAAGAAGGAAGATCACGTGAGCCCTACCGCTACTGGATTCCCCGACAGCGCCCCCATAACCGCCCAGTTACTCGTCGGCATCGACGTGGGCTCCACCACAGCGAAGATCGCCGTGGTGGAGGCACGCACCCATAAGGTGCTCATGCGCCGCTACGTGCGCCATCACGCCCAGCAGGCCGCCCGCCTGAAAGGCCTACTGGAAGAACTGCAGGGGCAATTCGGGGAAACCGCCATGCGCGCGGCATTATGCGGCTCGGGCGGCGCGGCGCTGGCCGAGGCGCTGGGGCTTCCCTACGTGCAGGAAGTGGTTGCCAACTCGCTGGCCGTAAGCGCCTTCTACCCCACCGCGCGCACCGCCATCGAGCTGGGCGGGCAAGACGCGAAGATGATCTTCTTCGAGTTCGACGACCAAGCCAAGACGCTGAACGTTGCCGACATGCGCATGAACGGCAGCTGCGCCGGCGGCACCGGCGCGTTCATCGATGAGATAGGCACGCTGCTGAAGGTTCCCACCGAGCGCTTCAACGACCTGGCCGAGAAGGGCAAGGCCGTGCACACCATATCGGGACGCTGCGGCGTGTACGCAAAGACCGACATCCAGCCGCTGCTGAACCAGGGCGTGCCCAAGGAGGACATCGCGCTTTCCAGCTTCCACGCCATTGCCAAGCAGACCATCGGTGGCCTTGCCCAGGGGCTTGAGATCAAGGCCCCCATCGTGTTCGAGGGCGGCCCGCTTACCTTCAACCCCCGCTTGATACAGGTGTTCGCCGAACGCCTGGAGCTGGGCCTCGAAGACATCATAATCCCCGACCACCCCGAAACCATCGTGGCTGTGGGCGCCGCCCTTTCGCTGGAAGGGCTGTTCGCCGGCAAGCAGGCAGCGCTCGATACGAAGAAGGCCATCGCCACACTTGGAGAGGGCAACATCGTGGTGGTCGACGCCACCTGCGACGAAGGGGCGTCGCAAGGCGAATACGCCGGCAAGCCCTTTTTCGTCGACAAGGAGGAAGAGGCATCGTTCAGGGCCCGCCATGCCCTACCAACGGCGAAATCGGCCCTGGAGCAAGGAAGCCTGCCCGAAAAGCTCACCGTGTACCTGGGCGTGGACTGCGGAAGCACCACCACCAAGTTCGCCCTGCTGAACGAAGAGGGCAGCCTAGTGGATTCCTTCTACGCCCCCAACGAGGGCGAGCCGGTGGACGTTGCCATGAACGCCCTGCGCAGCCTGCACGCCCGCTATGCCCAAGCCGGCTGTGAGCTTGAGGTAGCGGGCTTGGGCACCACCGGCTACGGCGAGATGCTGTTCGCCAGCGCCCTGGGCGCCGACGTGCACAAGGTGGAAACCGTGGCGCATGCGCACGCGGCGCAGCGCTTCGAGCCCAAGGCGACGTTCATCCTGGACATCGGCGGGCAGGACATGAAGGCCATCTGGATAGACGGCGACGTCATCACCGATGTGGTGGTGAACGAGGC